>JASIGB010000041.1:0-3170 GCA_030045355.1 Bryobacteraceae bacterium | reverse complement strand
CGGCCGCCAGTTTCAATCTGCGCTCTCCGGCCTCCGCGTCGATTTCATATATGGCATAACCGTTTGCGGCGGTTAGCCTGAGCGCGAGAGATGCTAATGCCTCCACGCTTCCCGGAAGCGCGGCGAGCTTCATCTCCCATCCTCAACGATGGAATCCGCCACGTTGCGCTCGCCTTCGTGGCAGGCCTCCTCCCATTGCTCATAACCCCGTTCTTTCGTGTGGCCGCGGTGGAAGGCAGACGCGAGCGTCCACGGACGCGTGTAGACCGACGGGTCCTCGATGGTCGCCTGGTATTCGAGCGTGCTGTTGTCGGCGAAGGTGTAGCGCTCCACGATGTGCGCTTTGTCGCTGGTAAAATCGCCGACGTTGCTCAGTCGCGATTTGCCGCTGTAGTTGGTGACGTCGACCACGAGAGTGTTTCCTTCCCAGTGGCCGCGCGCGTCGCCCATCCAGAGTTTCAGATTTGCGTCGGCGTGCGGGCGTCCATCGAGAGGGACGATGCGAAACAGATGGCTGCCCTCGTATTCGAAGACCACGTAGCCGGGATATTGCAGGATGTGGACCGTATGCCAGAACGTCGCGCGAATGGGGCCGCCGGGAAGGCAGCGCGCCTGCGTATCGATGAATTCGGGTTTCACCGGATTCTCAATGTTGGCCTCGATATATTGCTGCTTGATTCTGGCCCACGGCTGATACGGAATCTGGCCGTCGGGCGGATCGATCACACGGCTGGTGTGAGCGGGCAAAGGATGTCCTAGCTCCCTTTGGAGACCGACGTTCCCGCGCGACGGATTGGTGATGGAGTACGTTCCGCCAATCTCCGGATTCCAGTAGCCCTCGATATTCGGCGCAGCATTGTCCGCTCCCAGCAGCGAAACCGCCGAGAATGCGAGGCCCGCCGCCGCGAGCGTCCAGCGGGTCGATAAATTGATCATGAAATCCTCATTTCTCGGAGTCGCGCTCCGGACGCAGTGCCGAATCCACGGGCTTCAAGCCTTCGTAGCAGGCTTCTTCCCATTGCTCATAATGCGCGTCGTCCTTGTTGGGATTGGATTCGCCAAAAATGCCGCGTTTCATGTTGAAGCCGAAGGTCCAGGGCCGCGTGTAAGCGGTCGGATCGTCAAAGCGCGCCTCGTAGCGCATGCGGTTGTTGTCCAGAAACTGGAAGCGCTCCACGACGTGCAACTTGTCGTCGGCGAAATCGCCGGCGCGGCTCAAGCGCCCTTTCGAATTGTTGTTCGTCACGTCCACCACCAGCGTGGTACCTTCCCAGTGGCCGCGTGGATCGCCCATCCACAATTTGAGCGAAGCGCCGAGGTGCGGGCGGCCGTCGAGCGGGACGATCTGGAACACGTGGCCGCCTTCATGTTCGAAGATTACGTAGCCGGGATATTGCAGGATGTGCGCGTCGTGCCAGGTGAACTGCCGCACGGGGCCGAGCGGCAGGCAAAGCTGCTGCGGGTCGATAAACTCGGGCTTGGTGGGCTCGAAATAATTCGACAACAGATACTGTTGCTTGATGCGCGCCCACGGCTGGTACGGGATTTCGCCATCCGGCGTATCGACGATGCGGCTGGGGGCCTTGCGCGGCGCACGATTGCCGCGCCCCGGCTCTTCGCCCTCCGCGAGACACCCGACGCCGGCCAGCGGGTTCTGCAAGCAGCCCATGCCGTAATCGACCGCCAGCCAAAAGCCTTCTACTTTCGGCTGGCCATCGGGCGTGTGCTCGGGCCAAGCGGGTTTATCGCCTTCAGCCGCCATGGCCGATAACGCGATCGCGCCACCCATCAGTGTGGCGAACATCAGTTGGGAATAGAATCGCATGCCGGCTCCTTACGGGTAGTATTGTTCGAGGTCGAACGAGTAGCACTCGTACTCGAGAAGCTGAAAATTCTTTTCGACGCGGCGATACAGCACCATGTCGATGTTCCACGGGCGCGTGAATACTTTGGGATCTTCGATCGTGGCGCGGTAGTGGATGTGATCGTGGTCGGCGAGCGTGTAGCGCTCCGTCACGTGCAGATCTTCGCTATGAAAATCGCCCGCGTGGTCGAACCAGGTCTGATCGTTGAAGTCGACGTTGTCCACGATCAGTGTGTCGCCGTCCCAATGACCTCGGGAATCGCCCATCCACCAATCGATGGGGCCGGGCGGATGCGCCGTGCCGTTGGTGTAGATGAAGCGATTGGCGTGGGCGTGTTCGTAAAGAACCGTCACCAGGTCGGGGCGCTGAAAGATCTGGAACGGCAGACCGAGATACGTGATGCGCGGCACGCCCGGCAGATAGCACTTGTTTTCTGGATCGGCAGTCGCGCGGTTCGCGTAATTTTCCTTTTTCTTGGCAAGCGCCCACGGCTGATAAGGAATTTCGTTGCCTTCCACCACGCTCTGGCCGGCGGGTTCCCCCCGCTTGGCGAGATGGTCCTGCAGATCGATGTTGGCGGTGTTGAATGCCTGCCAGATGCCCGAAAGATCGGGCTTGCCGTCGGCGGTGCGCGGGACCTGGGCGAATACGGGCGCTGCGGCGAGAATCAGGATCGAAGCAGAAATTCGTTTCATGATCGCGTCACTTGGAGGTAGGGGTGCTACCGGGACTGCCGGCAGGCGGCTGCTCGTCGGGCGACGATCCGCCGGTGAACAGATTGCGGCCGTCGGGAAGTTTCACGCTGCGTCCATTGAGAGTCGGAGTTCCGTTCTTGGCGCGATAGCCTTCGATCACGACTTCTGTCCCCGCGGGAAAGTCGGTCTTGCGCAAGCCGCGGCGGAGCAGGGCATTGGGCGATCCAAACTCGATGGCATAGTTGGTCACGCGGCCGCTCTCGTCCTTAATGTCTACGTGCAGCCAGGCGTGGGGGTTGATCCACTCCACCGAGGTGAGCGTGCCCTTCACCGTCACGAACTGGCGCGCGTCGTACTCGGCCGCGAAAGCGTGGTGAGCGTATATCGGAGCCGCCGCGGCAACCGCGATCGCTCCCAGAAAAAATGCATGATGCAGTTTCATTGCTGTCCTCCTTGTTCCGGTGTTGTGGTTTTCTTGGGCGGCGGCTGCACTTTGGTTAACGTGCCGCCTTCGGATTGGTAGGTCTCGGCTCCCACGGCTCCGGCCACGTGAAAGCCGTGGCTGGCGAGAAGGTCCGCCGCTTTTCCCGCGCGGGCGGCGTGATTGGAG
>JASIGB010000458.1:0-5129 GCA_030045355.1 Bryobacteraceae bacterium | reverse complement strand
AGCGCATCGCAACGGTGGCCGCGATTATGGATGTGACCAACGTCGGCCTGGACAAATTCCGCGCCAAAGGCGGAAAGATCATCATGCTTCACGGCACCGCGGACGATTTCATCACGCCGCATAATTCGATCGAATACTACAAGCGGCAACTGGCGCATTTCGGTCAAGCGAAACTGGATGGTTTCCTGCGCTTTTATTACATCCCCGGCTTCGGCCACGGCTTCGGGCGGTTCAACGCCAAGTTCGACAGCCTGGTGGCGCTCGAAAATTGGGTGGAGAAAGGCCAAGCGCCGTCGGGCCTCACCGTGATGGACGGAAATCCGGGCGCCGATCGAACTCGGCCTCTATGCGAATGGCCGTCCTGGCCCAAGTTTACCGGCGCGGCGGGAACGGAGAACTCGGCCGCGAGCTACACCTGCGTTCGCGAGTGAGCGTCGCCTATTGCGACACCAGCTTGTCAAAATACGATTGGAAAAACGCAAGCTGCGCATCCCCCGGCGCCTGCTTGCCCTCCGGCGGATTGCCCAGGATCATGACGCTTTGCTCCTTACCGTCATAGACCGGCCACTTAGTCATGCCTTTCGCGTTCGGATCGCCGGTCCTGGCGAAATTCACCCAATAGGATGACATCTCGTCCGCCACCTTCCGATCGTCGTCGGTCCACGGACGGCTGTCATCCAGATGACCGAACGCGTATAGGATCTCGGACACGTGCGTGGCGGTGCCATGCGGCCCCGGAGCGAACGGCCCGCGCGCGTTCGGCAAGCGCGGCGGCTGTTCGGTGAAGTAGTACACGAACGCTTTCGATTTGCCCGGCTTCTCGTCCAGCCGCGCCCAATTCCGCATCACGAACGCCATTTCATCACGCCCGGAATAGAACGCCGATTCGCGAGCTTCATCGTCCGAGCCCGCCGGGTAGACTTTCAGGAACGCATCGGCCGAGTCGCCGAAACGTTTGCGCACTTGTTCAGTGAACTCGGCCGCCGATTTCGAATTGCCCCCGAACGATTCATCGCGGTTCGATCCCGTCAATACCGGGATGTCGATCTGCTTACCGGCCGCAAAAACCTTTCCCGGGTCTTCGGGAATCAGCCATCCGTCCACCACGGGGCCGGTGCCGCGCCCTGCTTTCTGGATAGTTTCCGCGGGCGTAGCCCGTAGTTCCGCCAGCGACTTCGCACCTACGGCATCGGCGATCTTCTCGCCCTGCTGTTCGGCCTCCGCCAGCGTAGGCAACGGTTCCACCTTCGTGGTCGCCCACGCGCTGCTCTCGCCGATCGCGCGAATGAACAGACCCTTGGCCTGCGGGATCGTCATTAGATTCGCCACCATCCCGGCGCCGGCGGATTCGCCGAAAATCGTCACTCGCTTGGGATCTCCGCCAAATCGCGCGATGTTCTTCTGCACCCACTTGAGAGCCGCGATTGAGTCCAGCACTCCGAAGTTTGCCGCTCCCCGCCGGTCCGATTCTTTGGTCAGCTCCGGGTATGAGAAGAAGCCGAAGGCGCCGAGGCGATAGTTGAGCGTCACCACCACCGCGCCTTTCTTCGCCAGCGCTGCGCCATCGTACATCGGCTGCGACCCCGAGCCAGTGTAATAACCTCCGCCGTAGATCCACAGCATGACGGGACGCTTTTCGTTCGCCGCCTTCGCGCCCGTCCAGACGTTGAGGTAGAGGCAGTCCTCACTCATCTTCTGTTTGCCAGCTTGCATGCACACCGCGCCGAATTCATCGGCCTTGCGGATTCCATCCCAGTGCGCAGCCGGCTTAGGCGCGCGCCAGCGCAGATCGCCCACGGGCGGCGCCGCATAGGGGATGCCCTTGAATACGCGCACCCCAGGGCCAGCCGTCGCAGCACCCGAGATCTTCCCGGTGTCGATTTGGACCGGATCGTCAACGGCCGCGGCAGCCGTGGCGAAGGCGAATAACGCGGTTGCGATCAGCGCTGCTCGGTTCATGTTCTCCATGTCCAAGCAGTATATCGGAACCGCCGGCGCAAACGCGGTGACGGGCCCGCGCGCGTAGGTTCAACCTCTACCCTTATGTACTTTTGTTCGAGTACGCGTAGGCGCTTTTCTCTTCAATTTGGCCTGATTGTAAGAAACGGCGGCGCGAACCAGATCTTTTAGAGCGCGCGCATGAATCTTATCGCCCTCGAAAAAATCGATCGCTCGCCACATGTTGCCTTTGAGGCCCGCGTTGAAGAGCTGGTCAGGATCCGGGAGGCTGGCCCCGTGGGAAAAAGTGAGCTTTACCTTATCTTTGTGCGCGTTCCCGACCGCGATCATTCCGTCGTGAGACCACACCGGGCTTCCCATCCACTTCCATTCCTCGATAATCTCGCGGTCCGCCTCCAGGATCGTCTTGCGAACACCCGCCAGCGTTTTTCCACGCCAGTCCGCGAGTCCCGCGATCAGCGCGTCAATGCGTTCGGTTGGGTTCATGGGATTTGTCTTACCTCGATTGCGGCGGCCAACTCGGGACCTCAATGCCGAACTGCTTGGCATACTCGGCGTTCAGCCGCTGCCAGCCTTCGAACTTCATCGCCTCGGCGCCAGCGATCCGGCTGATGGGATTTCCGTTCAGAAGGCGATCCAGAACATCGAAAGCAATGTGCCACCCGGCGGCGCCCATGGAAATGAAGCGGCGATCGATGGTGCTCCACAGCGTCAGGCGCGTGCCGGCGCCGACGGCCTCAAGCTCCCACCGGATATTGCCGTACTCCAGCACATTGGGTGCGTCGGCCCGCTTCACGACTGTGTCGATCTGCGCGTTCGTTCCCAACCAGGTGAGCTTGATCGTGGTCCCGGCCGTACCCAGGTTCCCAGCGGCTTCAAAGGGTGCCCACTCGCGGAGCTGTGCCGGATCAATCAGCGCCTGCCAGACCTTTTCCGGCGAGTGACGCAGTTCCCTGACCAGAATGAGCGTCCACTGATCTCCGTCCTTTTGTACGCGCGCTCCGCTGGCCGGGCCCGGCACGTAGCGCTCGCGATCGTTCATGAGCGTCCCTTCTCCGTCAACCCGACCAGCGCATCAACTGCGTTACCTGAATGAGATTGCCGCAGGTGTCGTTCAGCTTCGCAATGGTCGCGCCGGTCACGTCCGTGGGCGGCATCGTGAACTCGGCGCCATGGGCCTTGATCCGCTCATAATCGCCGTTGACGTCGTCGGTGAAGAACATAGCCGCGGGCTGGCCTTGCTGAAAAAGCGCCTCCTGATAAGCCTTAGCTGGCGGGTTGTTATTGAGCGCGAGCTGCAGTTCGGCGCCGTCCGGGTCCTCGGCTGACGCCACTGTGAGCCAGCGAAAGGGCCCCTGGCTGAAGTCGGCCTTCTTCACGAAGCCCAGGACTTCGGTATAGAAACGCAGGGCTTTCTCCTGGTCGTCGACGTACACGCTAGTGATTTTGATTTTCATTTCATCTCCTTTTCCTTTTAGCCAGCTTGGATTGCTCCATGCGGTCCAGATGGCGTTCCAGTGCGTCCACGTGAGCGGACCAGAACCGGCGGAACGGAGCGAGCCACGCATCCACCTCCTGAAGCGGTTCCGGTTTCAGCCGGTAGAGGCGGCGCTGCGCATCCACCGTGGATTCGACGAAACCGGCCTCGCGCAGCACGCGCAGGTGCTTGGACACGGCCGGCTGCGGCATCCCAAGACGGCGCTCGATCTCGCCCACCGACTGTTGTGAGGCAGCCAGGAGGCTCAATATCGCGCGGCGGTTCGGCTCGGCGATGATTTCGAACACAGATTCCACCCTCTGTATATACCGCACACCGCATATGCCTGTCAAGGAATATTAAGGCCTAGAGGGTTCCGGCAACGGTTCCAGTCAGCATGCGGGCTTTGAAACCGCCTCGCGTTCAGCGCCCGGCGGCCCGTGCGCGGGGCTTTTCGGTCCCGAGCGCCTTCACTTTTTCGAGCAGATCGCGCCGGTCCACGACGTAATAGAAGCGCGCCGACGCCTCACCGCCGCCGAGGTGCGCCAGCATCTGCTCCAGCGCGTCGCTGGGATTGTTCGCATGCACGCCGATGAATCGCAAATAGCCCGAGTGACGCAAGCGATGCCACAACTCGGGCAGCGTGTAACGGCGCTCCAGGGTCAGCCCGCCCGCCAGTTGCGACCGGCTGAGCAGATATTGCACCAGCAGCAGCTCATCAAAAAGCATCGGCTCCAGGAACAGACGCCCGTTTTCCCGTTCCCAGGGTTTCGCCGGCGCCTCCTCAGTGGTGCCCAACCGCCGCGAGCGCCGTATCGAGTGAACTCCCGCGAACTCCTCCTGCCAATTCACCTTCGGTTCCTTGCGGCTCAAGTAGTGCAGCGAGACGTCGCGCAGCCAGGCGGGATTCTCCAGGTCCAGTTGCGCGCCGATTTTTTCGAGCCAATCGAAAAACGCGTGCTGCTGCGTGGCCTTCTGTTCCAGCACCACAAACTGATCGTGCGCCAGCGGCAGCGACTTCACCAGGTTACGCCGCGGAACGTCCGCCGCTTTCCCGCTCTCGATACGATGCGTCTCGATGCGCGCGTGCCATTTGGCCGGCGACCCGCAGTAAGGACAGGGCGGCTTGTCTTTTCCATGATCCGGCCCACGATCTGGCGCATCGAAAAAGGGGCGCGCCGCTTCGGCCGCCGTCAGCTCCTCAAACGACGGTGTATAGCGCTTGATCTCGGCCAGCGCGGTCTTCGGCGCCAGGTCCATGGCGCGCGTGAAAATCCGCCACACACAGGCCACGCAGAGGAAGCGCTCGCTCGAGCGCACCGATTCCGGCGGAAACGCGGCGAGATCGATGCGAAACGCGGCCGGGAGCTTTGCTTTTGGACGCGTAGCTCTTGGCTTGTTGGCTCTCGGCTTGTTGGCTCTCGGCTTGTTGGCTCTCGGCTTGTTGGCTATTGGCTTCTTTGCCACGGCCTTTGTCGCAGCTCTCAACGTTCGTTTTCTTGGTCGAACGGCCATACCTATAGGATCGCGCTTTGCGAACCGTCGATTTTGGCTCCGGAAATCACCGCTCCAAACAGCCCCAGCCGGAACGTAAACAGCGCCCCCAGGATCGATTTCAGGCGAAATAGCAGCCCAGCGGTAAATCCGTAGTGTTTTCCGAAGAAAACCGCGGCGCCGTGGATGCGGTCCGCCG
>JASIGB010000457.1:0-6769 GCA_030045355.1 Bryobacteraceae bacterium | reverse complement strand
CCGCCGCGGGTGAATCTCACGCCTGGCAATGGCCGGACAAGTTCGGGCCGCTTATGACGGTGAGTTCTTGTGCATGTGTCGATGCCTTGCATCACAGGTTCAGAGCGTCGAGAGGAGTCTCGACGCGGCACGCAGGAGTGCGATGCGCCACAAATGGAGCCAGATACCCACAGTAAAGAGGTCTCTGCGACATGCCGCCAGTCCAACTCAGCCGCCCGGTTCTGCGGCTAACTTGAGCCTGTTAGGGAATTTACTGGCCCGTAAAGTCCTTTGATTTTTTGCGAACCTAACGCCTGCCCGCTACGTACGTCTATCAGAGCTGAGCGATCCGGATTCCGGCGCTCGCAAGGAGGCCCAATTGGATTCAGACGCCACGACACTGATTCATCTCCAAAGCGTAACCAAGGTTTTCAGTACCGACGAGGTGGAAACCCATGCGCTAGCGGGGGTGGAGCTGACGATCAATAAGGGCGAATATCTATCCATTTCCGGGCCATCGGGCTGCGGGAAGTCGACGCTGCTGGCCATCCTCGGGCTGCTGGACACGCCGTCGGACGGCACCTATGTACTCAACGACACGCGCGTGGACCACATGAAGCTTTCCCAGCGCGCGCGCGTGCGCAATCGCGAAATCGGATTCATTTTCCAGGCATTCAATTTAATTGGCGACCTCACGGTTTACGAAAACGTCGAGCTGCCGCTCACCTACCGCAATATGCCGGCGGCGGAGCGCAAAAAGCTGGTGAAGGATGCCCTGGAACGCGTGGGGATGTCGCACCGCATCAAGCATTATCCTTCGCAATTATCGGGAGGCCAGCAGCAGCGCGTGGCCGTGGCGCGGGCGCTGGCCGGGCGTCCCTCCATTTTGTTGGCCGATGAGCCGACGGGCAACCTCGATTCGGCCAACGGCGAGCAGGTCATGAATCTGCTGAGCGAGCTGCACCAGGAAGGCGCCACCATCTGCATGGTGACGCACGATCCGCGCTACGCGCGCTGTGCCGACCGTACCATCACGCTGTTCGATGGCCGCATCGTCGAGGAGCAGGTTCAGAACGCGGCGCAAGCCTGACCCGTACGGTCGGATTACTTCTCCGACGGGATAGGAATGTCGGCGGCCGGGATCGGCGAGTGCGATCCGCGCACGAATTCGAACCAGGCTGGCACCGTAACCGGCTTGTCATCGCGCGATGCGGCGCGAAATCTCCAACCCTCGAAGGCTCGAAGCAGTTCGCTGTCCCATTTGGGATCGGACGACTTCAGCACGCGCGGATTCATTGGGACGCCTTTCAGCCCGACCTCGAACGCGATCGTTACCGAAACGTTTTCCTCTAGATCGACCGTGTTCGGGAATCTCGCTTGCATCACCGCCGGCCGTGTGGCGCCCGCCGGAGGGTGAAAGACGGCGCGAACCAGATGCCAGTCCCACAGATGCCGCGGGCGCCGGAAAAAAACCTCTTCGTCGACCTGCACGTCGGCGGGCATCCCGTTTCGTGTTCCGGGCCTGAAGCGCCACGTCGTCACGTTTTCGATGGCACTCTCGTCCAGGCCCAGGCCGAGCGGCCGGGCCACCCGGATGTCGCGCGGCTGGCCATCGGATCCAACGACGAGTGACAACAACACCCCGCCTTCGAGCCTCGCCAGGACCGCCTAAGCGGTGTACTCGGGCGGCGTTTTTGCGGCGGCAAACGGCGCGACGATTCCCGGACCCGTGCGGTACACCTGAGCCGCAACGCTCGCGCATAGGCACGGGATGAGCCACCATTGGGTCAAATTTCTTTATAGCGCGGCTTTTCTCATAGCGCAGCGGAGACCGCGCCGGTTAGAACATCGTGCGTGAGTAAACGCCGCCCGGCGAGTCCGGTGAGGTGAGATAACACTCGGCCGCGTAGGTGACCTCGCCCGGTTTCAACCCCGAAACAAAGTTCCCCGCGCGCGCCGAAAGGTCGTTCATCCAATCCCCCACCTTGCCGCTCGCGGCGTCGATTTTGGCCGGTGTTCCGAACGAACTGGAACGCAGGGAGCGGTTGCCCAGCACATAGCGTTCCGTGACCACCGCGTATCCCTGATTGCTGCATCTTGCGGCGCCGTTGGAGGCGCAATCCGAAGCGTGGACCATGCGAATTTTGCTGAGAATCAGAACGCACTTCCCGTCTTGGATATCGATTCCGTCGCCTTCGGCCACGCTCAAAGCGATGTTTTGATTCGCGGTCTGCGAGAAGTCCATGCCTTGCGCGTACAGGCTGGCTAGATCGTGGCTGATCTTGTAAGCCTCGTCGCTCTGGCTGGCGTTCCGGCTCACCAGTACCACCCCGATGGACAGCGGAAGCAAAAAGATCGCACCTAACGCGTAAAGCCGCAGGGAGCTGGTGGCGGAAGGTTTGGGGCGGCGCAGCACGGCTGAAGTTTACGTTACGCGATGCGGTCTACAATTTTCCAGACCTTATTGCCGCCAATTTGCGGTCATTTCCGACTTAGTACCTTACGGAGGGTTGGTTTCAGCGCAGCGCGCGAACGAATATGACTGTCGGTACTCACGGGGGAAGAGTATCAGTCTCACTGGCTTGTATTCCCTGGCGGCTTTTTGCCGGGCGACCGCGAACGCGGGTAATCTAAGTGGTGGATCGAACGGGCCCGCCGGAAACATGAACACGCTGTATCAAGATCTGCGCTACGCGATTCGCACGCTCCTCGCGTCGCCCGCGTTTTCCGCCATCGCCATTCTCACGCTAGCCCTCAGCATCGGCGCAAATACAGTGTTGTTCTCCGTGGTCAGCGGCGTTCTGCTGAATCCGCTTCCGTATCCGCATCCCGGGCAACTCGCCGCCGTGTATCAGACTAGCTCCGGATTCGACAAGGCGCCCACGGCGTATCTGAATTTTCTGGATTGGCAGCGCGACACGCGAACGTTTTTGTCCATGGCCATGTACCACAACGAAGATTACAACTTCCTGGGAACGGGCGAAGCGGAGCGGGTCAGCGGCTACATGATTTCGACGGATTTTTTTGAAACGCTCGGAGTGCAGCCGGTGCTGGGCCGCGCGTTTCGTCCGGAAGACGATCGCCTGCACGCCGCGCCGGTGGCGATCCTGGGCGGTGGATTTTGGAAGCGGCGATTCGGATCGGCGTCCGATGCGGTGGGCAAATCCATCGTCTTGAGCGGCGCCTCCTATACGGTGATTGGCGTGATTCCGGAAAGCTTCACCTTCTACGGCCAACAGCGCGATGTCTACACGCCCATCGGACAGTGGGCGGATCCCACGTTTCGCGATCGCCGGTTGGTCTATAGCTCCGGCGTGATCGGGCGGTTGAAGCCCGAGGTGACGCCGTCGGAGGCCAATGCCGATATGACGCGCATCGCGCGAAATCTCGCCGCCGTTTACCCGGAGGCGGACCAAGGATTGGGCGCGACTGTCGTTCCGTTAAAAGAAGATATTGTGGGTGGCGTGCAGCCGATTCTGCTGGTGCTGCTAGGCGCGGTTGGTTTTCTGCTGCTGATCGCGTGCGCGAATATCGCGAGCCTGCTGCTGGTACGCGGTGTGGGGCGCTCGCGCGAATTCGCGGTGCGAACGGCACTCGGGGCGAGTGGTGGACGCGTGGTCCGGCAACTGCTCACCGAAAGCGCCGTACTGGCGGGAGCCGGCGCGGTATTGGGACTTTGGATGGCTTATTACAGCGCCCACACGGTGGTCCGCATCCTGCCCAGCACGTTCCCGCGCGCGGCTGAAGTGGCGTTGGATTCGCGCGTGCTGCTTTTCACGCTCGGCATTGCGCTGCTGGCTGGAATTCTGTTCGGTCTGGCCCCGGCGTGGAAGAGTTCCCGCGGGAATCTGCTGGATGTGCTGAAAGAAGGCGGCCGGGGCGCCGGCAGCGCGCGGCATCGCCTGCAGGCAGCCTTCGTGGTAATGGAAATTGCCCTGACGCTCGTCTTGCTGGTGGGTGCGGGGTTGATGATTCGCAGCATCGTGGCGCTGTGGCGGGTGGATCCCGGCTTCAATCCGCGCCACGCGGTGACGTTTTCTTTGTCCATGCCGGCAAGCGGCGATGCGAGCATTGCAGCCACTCGCGCGCGGCTGCGCGCGTTCGACGAAAAGATGCGCGAAGTACCCGGTGTGGAAGCGGTCTCTGTGACGCTCGGATCCCGGCCCATGATTCACAATTCCACCGAAGCGTTCTGGATCGAAGGCCGGCCAAAACCAGCCAACATGAATGAAATGCCCCAAGCGCTGTTTTACCTGGCCGAATCGGGATTTGAGAAGGCGATGGAGATCGCGCTCGAACGCGGCCGATTCATTGGCCCCGCTGACGATGAGCGCGGCCCGGTGGCGATCGTCATCGACGACGTTTTCGCGCGTATGTACTTCCCCGGCGAAGATCCCATCGGCCAGCGCATCCACCTGGCCGGGTTCGGCGTGCAAGCCGAGATTGTCGGTGTGGCCAGGCACATAAAACAATGGGGGCTGGACGCCGATGACAGCTCCGCAATCGAAGCTCAGTTCTACTATCCCTTCATGCAGCTTCCGGCTAAGCTGTTTCCCAGCGGTGCCACGGTAGTCGCGGTGGTGTTACGGACCGCGGGCGACCCGGCGGCTGTTATGGGAGCCGTCCGCGAGGTCGCGCGGCAGCTCGATCGCGGCGACGTGATCTATAACGTGGCAACCATGGGCGAGGTGGTGTCCAATTCGTTTGCTTCGCGGCGCCTCGCGATGACGCTGCTGAGCTCTTTCGCGGCTCTGGCGCTCATTCTCGCGTGCGTGGGCATCTACGGCGTGGTTTCGTACCTGGTGAGCCAGCGCACCCAGGAGATCGGAGTGCGCGTGGCGCTGGGTGCGCAGCGCGCCGACGTTTTGCGGCTGGTGATCGGGCAGGGCGCGAAGATGGCGCTGGCCGGAATCGCGCTGGGAATGGCGGCTGCTCTAGCGCTCACCCGCTTTCTTGAGCACCAGATCTTCGGCGTCAGCGTGCACGATCCGTTGACTTTTGCCGGAGTCGCTGCGTTGCTCGCGATCGTCGCCGGAGCCGCCTGTTTTATCCCCGCTCGGCGTGCTTTACGCGTGGATCCGATCGTGGCCCTGCGCTGCGAATGACCTGCAACCCGTGCGCCTGGCGCGGCATCTGATGCAATTGGCCCTCGGGCGGCGACCGAAGGGTCGATCGCGCTCGAATGTTATCCTGAAAGAAAAAAATGACTTACGACCTCATTGTGATTGGGAGCGGCCCGGGCGGCTACTCCGCGGCGGTGCGCGCCGGCCAGTATGGCCTGAAGACCGCGATCGTCGAAAAAGATCCGAAGCTGGGCGGTACCTGCCTGCACGTGGGCTGCATTCCCACCAAGGCCCTCCTTCACACCGCCGACCTGTGGGAGCATTTCGTCAATCCGGGCGATGAAGGCATCGCCTGTGAAAATCCGCGCCTGGAGTATGCCAAGGTGCTGGATCGCAAAAACAAAATCGTCGCCAAGCACGCCAAGGGCGTCGAGTTCCTGATGAAGAAGAACAAAGTGGATTGGGTGAAAGGCTATGGGACCATCCTGCCGCGCGCAGGTGCGGGGCCCATCCGCGTCGAAGTGAGGTCCGAAGGCGGCGCCCAAACACTCGAGACCAAGAATGTCATCATCGCCACGGGGTCGGAAGCGCGCATGCTCCCCGGCCTGGAGCCGGACCCGAAGACGATTCTGACGAACATCGAGATCCTGGATATTCCGGTCATCCCCAAGACCATGCTGATCATCGGCGCGGGCGCCGTGGGCGTGGAGTTTGCGTCCATCTTCAACCGCTTTGGGACCAAAGTCACGATCCTCGAAATGCTGCCGCGCCTGGTCCCGGTGGAAGATGAAGAAGTTTCCAAGGAATTGGAGCGGCATTTCAAGAAGACCGGCATCCGCTGCGAAACCGGCGCCAAGGCCGAGAACATCACGCGCACGGAGAACGGCGTGCGATTGTGCGCCGCGCTGGCCAACGGCAAGCGCGAGGACATCGAAGCCGAGACGCTGCTGGTCGCCGTGGGCCGCAAGCCAAACACGGAAAACATCGGCCTGGACAAGTTAAAGGTCGAACTCGATCGCGGCTTCATCAAAGTGGATGGGAATCAGCAGACGGCTGAGCCAGGAGTTTACGCGATCGGCGACGTCGTCGCCGGAACGCCGCAATTGGCGCACGTGGCGTCGATGGAAGGCATGGTGGCCGTCGCGCACATCGCGGGCAAGACGGCCAAGCCGATCAATCGCAATCGTATCCCGGGATGTACGTACACCGAACCCGGCATCGGCAGCGTAGGGCTCACCGAAGCGCAGGCGCGCGCACAGGGCTTCGCGGTGAAGGTGGGCAAATTCCCGTTCGTCGCCAATAGCAAAGCCACCATCCTCGGACAGCATGACGGATTCGTGAAGGTAGTGGCGGAGGAGAAGTACGACGAAATCCTGGGCGTCCACATCATCGGGCCGGAAGCTTTCGAACTGGTGGCGGAAGCCGTGCTCGCGATGGAGGCCGAAGCGACGGTGGAAACTCTGATGAGCACCATCCACGCGCATCCCACGCTGTACGAAGCCATGGGCGAGGCGTTCAACAACGTCTACGGGCTCGCCATCAATGCTTGAGGTCCAAGATCTGGGACGGATGCGCTACGCGGAGGCGCTCGCCATCCAGCAGGACCTGGTCGAAAAGCGCAAACGCGGCCTCGTTCCCGATCAGCTTTTGTTCGTCGAACACTCGCACGTGATCACGCAGGGCCGCAACGGACGCGCGGAGAATCTGCTGGCCAGCGAAGAGGCGCT
>JASIGB010000456.1:0-6161 GCA_030045355.1 Bryobacteraceae bacterium | reverse complement strand
GTTCTTTCGACACTGGCATAAAAAGGATCGTTTCCCACGCCAGTGATTGTATCGTCGGATATTACTCGGCGTCTTTGCGCGGGCGTCCGCCCCCGTAGGTTTTTCGTTTCGCCGCCAGCTTACGGAAATAGTCTGGACCTCGCTCCGCGATCTTCTGGCCACCAAGCTTCCCAAGCGTCACAGCGGGGGTCTCAGTCAACAGATGATCGGCGAGCTTCAGCGCTGTACTGAGCAGTTCCAGGGCACGCTTGGAGCGATTCTCGGGAAGTTCTGTCGTTTCCAGGAGCAGGTGCGCTTCGTCAATCATGTTGCGAAGCGCGCGGAGGTCAGTGCGATTCTTTCTCGCCATCGGACCCACGGTAGCACAGCGAGCGGACGCTGTTTATAGATTCGGGGCTTCACGCACTCTTAGGACACTACCTGTGCCTGGGTCGCGAGCCACTGGGTCACGAGCCATGCGGAAATTGAACGCGCTAATTTCCGCCTTGCTGTCGTTTTTGTGTTCAGTGGTTTGCGCGCCGCGTCCCGACCCGGGCGGCACCCTTGGGTGTCTCACGAGTCGGTCTCGATTGCAGCGTGCTATCTGAAGCGGCAAGGCGGCTCGGCCGCGTGAACTACTCAGAGCGTCTATAATTGGTGCAACCCCGATGGACACGGCTCCGCTGGAAATCACGCGCCTTCTGGCGGCATGGGGTGAGGGAGATAAAGCCGCTTTCGATGCGCTGGTGCCCATCGTCCACAAAGAGCTCCGCCGCTTGGCTCATCGCCACATGCGCCAGGAACGGCCTGGCGCGCCTTTACAGACCACCGAGCTGGTGAACGAGGTCTATCTCAAGCTGGTGGACGGCGGCAGTGTGCGCTTACAGGACCGGGCTCATTTCTTTGCTCTCTCGGCCCAGTTGATGCGCCGGATCCTGGTGGACTTCGCGCGCTCGCGCCGCTCCGCCAAACGGGGCGGCGAAGCGATTCGCGTGACCTTCGAAGAAGCGCTCCTGGCGCCGGGCTCCCGCGCGCCGGATTGGATTGCTCTCGACGACGCGCTGAAGGCGCTCGAAGATCTCGACCAGCGAAAATGTCGCATGGTGGAGTTGCGCTTCTTTGGCGGCCTGAGCGTGGAGGAAACCGCCGAAGTCCTCCAGGTGTCTCCGCAGACCATCCATCGCGACTGGCGATTCGTCAAGACATGGCTTCGCCGCGAGCTGATCCGCGGGCAAGAGTCATGAGCGACAAACCGGCCGGCGATTCGGCGCGCTGGCTGGAGCTGGAACGACTCTACCATGCGGCGCTGGAACAGCCCGTGGACCAGCGCGCGTCGTTTATCCAGAAGGCTTGCGGGCAGGACGAATGGCTGCGGCGCGAGCTGGAATCTCTTTTGGCCCATGATCAAACCGAAGATAGTTTTCTCGATCAGCCGGCCATGCGCGCCGCCGCGCGCGAACTGACCAACGAGATCGAACCGGCGTCCATGGACACCGGAACTCTGATCGGCTCCTACAAAATCCTCGAACAGATTGCACGCGGGGGCATGGGAGTGGTCTACCGCGCCGAACAACAATATCCGGTCCGGCGCATCGTCGCCCTGAAGGTCATCAAGCCGGGCATGGACAGCGAGCACGTGATCGCTCGCTTTGAGGCCGAGCGCCAGGCGTTGGCGCTGATGGACCACCCCCATATCGCGCGTGTGCTCGACGCCGGGACGACGCCCAGCGGACGGCTGTATTTCGTCATGGAGCTGGTCGACGGCTTGCCAGTCACTGAGTATTGCGGCCAGCGGGGCCTCAATCTCCAGCAGCGTCTGGTTCTGTTCATTTCCATCTGCCAAGCGATTCAACATGCCCACCAAAAAGGCGTCATTCACCGCGACATCAAGCCTTCCAACATCCTGGTGGCGGTTTACGACGGAAAACCCGTTCCCAAGGTGATCGACTTCGGGATCGCCAAGGCGATGCACGAACCCCTTACCGAACGCAGCATGCACACGCAAGTGGGAGCGGTGATGGGCACGTTGGAGTATATGAGTCCCGAGCAGGCGGGCTCGTTCGGCGAAGACATCGATACGCGCAGCGACGTCTACGCTCTGGGCGCGGTTCTTTACGAGCTGATTGCCGGATCCACTCCGCTGAATAATCGTACTCTGCGCAATTCGAGCGAACTGGATATTCTGCGGCGGATTCGTGAGGAAGAACCGCCGCCGCCGAGTACGCGGCTGCGCGATCCGAAGCTGGCCCGCGCGGTGCGGGGCGATCTGGATTGGGTGGCGCTGCGGGCCCTGGAGAAGGATCGCGCGCGGCGCTATGAAACGGTGAGCGCGCTGGCGCGGGATTTGGAGCGCTATCTGGCGGGCGAGCCGGTGGAAGCCGCTCCACCGTCGGCTGCCTACCGCATGCGCAAGTTTGCCCGCCGGCATCGGGTGGGATTATTAACCGCGGCGGCCTTTATCGCATTGCTGATCGCGTCGGCGGTCATGCAGTCCGTTCAATTGCAGGTAGCGCGCCGTGAGCGGGACCGCGCCACCCGCGAGCGCGACCGGGCCACGCGTATCGCCGATTTCATGACCCAGATGTTCAAGGTCTCGAATCCCAGCGAGGCGCGCGGCAACACCATCACGGCCCGCGAGATCCTCGACAAAGGTTCCGGCCAGATTGGCGCCGGTCTCGATCGGGCCCCGGAGCTCCAAGCCCAGATGATGGAAACCATGGCACAGACCTACACGGGACTCGGGCTCTACGGTCGAGCGCAGACGTTAATGGAGAGCGCGCTCGCCATTGAACGTTCGCGGCATGGAGAACAGGACCGGGCCACGCTCGCCTCTGAAAGTTTTCTCGCACAACTCATTCGCTCGCAGGGCCACAACGCGCAAGCGGAAAAACTTTTGCGTGCGACGTTGGAGGCGCAGCGCAAAGTCCTGGGGCCCGACGATCCCGATACTCTAACCTCCATGGATCGCCTCGGCTACGTTTATTCCAACGAAGCCCGTCACGCCGAAGCGGAGGCCGTCTTCCGTCAGACCCTGGAAGCCGAGCGCCGCGTACTGGGGCCGAACAATCCGCAGACGCTAAACACCTTGAACGAGTTGGCGGAGACTCTGACCGTACAGGGACGCCATTCGGAGGCCGACAAGATCTATGGCGAACTGATCGCCGCGCAGAGGCGAACCCTAGGCGCGGACCATCCCGCCACTCTCCTTTCGATGTCCCATGCCGCTGAGAATTTGTCCGACGGCGGCCACTACGCCGAAGCCGAAAAGCTGTATAAGGAGGTGATCGCCGGTCAACGCCGCGTGCTCGGTCCCGAGCACCCGCAGACCTTGCGGGCCATGACGCAGCTGGCGAACGCCATCATGCACGAAGGCCGTTACGCCGAAGCAGACAAACTCCAGAGCCAGGTCATCGAGATCAAGCGGCGAGTGCTCGGCCCAGCCCACGCTGCCACCTTGAACAGCATGGAACTCGAAGCTCTGCTCCTGAGCCGGGAGGGGCGCTATGCCGAGGAAGAGAAAATGTTTCGGGATGTGATCCAAACGGCGCAGAGGACCAATCAGCCTGCCGCGGTCGCCGAAGCTTGGTACAATTTCGCCACCGCCGAGGTTGCCCGAGGCCGCGCTGACCAAGCATTTGCCGACCTGAATCGTGCCGTCGCGGACGGACTCGTCTCGCCGGGATACATTACCGACGACCCGGAGTTGAAACCACTCCGCGGCGACCCCCGCTTCAACTCCTTGGTTGCAAAGGCCCGCCAAACCAGCTCCGCCGCCACAAAAAAGTAAGCCAACAAAAAAATTCCGGGGATGAGAGTTTTCCCCGCGCGTTTCCGCTGTCCCGGGTGAGGCCAAACGAAAGGCCAATTTGAGACAAGGGAGACGCTATATGAAAGCAATTCGAGCATTCCATTTTATGCAGTTTGCCGTGGTATCGGCTATCGCGATCGGCTGCACCTCCGAGACTGCCAGCGCACAGGCTCCGGCGTACAAGTTCCGCTTGCCGTACGAAGCTCATTGGGGCATGGTCACGCTGCCCGCAGGCAACTATTCGGTTACCATCGACGGCATCGGCACGAGCGCCAGAATTCACATTCACAGTGGTGCCAAGACGTTGGCCGATATCGCGGCTCAGAGCTATGACTTAAAGTCATCGGAGAAATTCGCCGTGACGGTTGTCCGGAGTAGCTCGGGAAATTTCGTCCGCGACGTGACCGTTCCCGAACTAGGCGAGGTTTTTCACTTCCCGGTCAAGACGAAGGGACGGTCGAGTCAAGAAGAACTTGCTCACTTGCCTTCAGCCAACGGCACGAAGTAACGATGATCTGCAGTCGAAAAGGAAGCTTCCTAGCGGGCACGGCGTCATTCAGCCTCGAATCGGCCAAGCAGAAAGGGACTCATACTCACCCGGTATGGGCCCCTACGCCCGCCCCGAACAGATTCGTGCCCGTCTACTGGCGCCGATGTGGATCTGACCCCTTAGTTTCCCTCTTGCTGCTTGTCGCCCCAGTACCCCCGCTCTGACCGGCGGGAGACTGGCGTTCCAGGGAGGCTTCAGCTTAGCCTACATTTGAGGCAAGATCGACTGGTGCGCTGTTCGCTATCTCAATTCAAATTCGAGCCGCAACCCGGGATTCGCCTGACGGCTTAGAATCGAGAGTGGCCATGACTCCTTCCCCGCCGAGCCTCTACCTCGAACGCCCAGGGCCGATCCAGCGCTTCTGGGGCCTGTTCCGGCAGGCATCCGTCGCGGCGCTCGAAGACAACTGCTTCGGAATCGCCAAGGGCGCGGCCTATTCGTCGCTCCTGGCCTTCTTTCCGGTGTTGGCATCACTGGCCGCCATCTTCGCCAGCGTCAACGCGAGCGCCGTGGCGCGCGTTTTTTCGCGGCTGCTGTTTCAAATCATCCCGCCAGGGACCGAGGATCTGGTGCGTTCGCAATTCGTCGCGCGGCCACAACGCTCGGGCTGGCTGATCCTGCTTGCGATTCTGCTTGCGATCTGGGCGGCCTCGGGCGCGATGATGACGCTGATGGAAGGCTTCCAGGCCGCCTATCGTCTGCCCTCCGGGCGCTCGTTTCTCCGCCAGCGGGGTGTCGCGATTCTGCTGGTGTTCATCGCCGCGGCGCCCGCGGTAGGGTCTTCGGCCCTCATCGTCTTCGGCGCGCGCACCGAACAATGGCTGCTGACGCGACTGGGCCTGGGACCCGAGGAGGATTTGCGCGTTTCGCTGGTGCTGGCTTTCGGTGCGTTGCGTTACGTGGTCGCGCTGGCGGCGACGGTGCTGGTGACGGGCCTGATGTACTACACCGGTCCCAACCGGCCGATGAAGTTCGCCAGTGTCTGGCCGGGAGCGATTCTGGCCACCGTGCTGTGGTTGCTCGCGACGTCGGGATTCGCGCTGTACGTGCGGCATATCGCGCGCTACAACGTTGTGTACGGGAGCATCGGCGCGGCCATCGCGCTGCTGGTCTGGATGTACGTGCTGGCGGTGATTTCGCTGTTCGGGTGCGAATACAACGCGATCCGCGAGCGGCAGGTGGGGCAAATCGGGTAACCTGCGCGACTAAAACGTCATCCCACGCACGATGCCGTCGCTCGACGACTTGGGAGTGCGCGCGTAATCGACGGTCACCGGCGTCCCCGCTTGCGGACCGCACACGAACTCCGCCGGTGCGTGACGCATCTGGACGTGCTTCAGGTCGGGAATGTCGAGCGTCAGCAGCTTCCCCGCCTCTTCGACACGGATTTTGGCGATGTCACCGCATTCGATCTCGCGCAAAGCGCCTTGGATGCGGCGCATGTCGTCGCCAGGCTCGACGAATGGGTTCCAATCCGCTTGCTCATGCGGGATGCGCGTGGTCACCAGTTGCAACTCGCCGGAAGCATCGCGCGCAAACCGGACCGCCATGTCCGTCTGCGCGATATGCATCTGCTCGGCGGCCAGGGCGCGCTCGCCGGGGTCGACGGCGTGCTCGCTCGCCTGGCGGGCGGCGGATTGAGCTTCGTCTCGCCGGCCAAGTTCATTGAAGGTGTCGGCCAGCGCCAGCCAGTAAGCGTAAGCGCGAGGTTCCGGGACGTAGCGCAGGGCGTGAAACTCCCGCAGCGCGGCTTCGTAAAGGCGGGCGTTCTTGTCGATCAGGGCCAAGTGATAGTGCGCATCGTCGAAATCGGGCTGCAACTCG
>JASIGB010000455.1:0-6821 GCA_030045355.1 Bryobacteraceae bacterium | reverse complement strand
CCTTATGCAAGCGGGCGAGCAACTCCAGGTCTACGTCCGCAAGGACGCGGTCAGCGAAAGGGAATTCGCGCTCTACCAGCTCCTCGATTTGGGCGACCTGATCGGCGTCGAAGGCTATCTGTTCCGCACCCGCACCAACGAGCTCAGCATTCACGTCGAACACCTCTATTTCCTCGCCAAAACGCTGCGCTCGATGCCCGAAAAGTGGCACGGCCTCGAAGACGTCGAAACGCGTTACCGCCAGCGCTATCTCGATCTGATCGCCAACCCCGATGTCCGCCGCGTCTTCCTCACGCGTGCGAAAATCGTCGCCTCGCTGCGCCGACAGCTCGAATCGCGCGGCTATCTGGAAGTGGAAACGCCCATGCTCCAGCCCATCTACGGCGGCGCCGCGGCGCGTCCGTTCTCGACGCACCACAACACGCTCGACATGGATCTCTACCTGCGCATCGCGCCCGAGCTCTACCTCAAGCGGCTCGTGGTCGGCGGCCTCGAACGCGTCTACGAAATCAATCGCAATTTTCGCAACGAAGGCATCTCCACGCAGCATAATCCCGAATTCACGATGCTCGAGTTCTATCAGGCCTACACGGATTACCACGGCATGATGGATCTCTCGGTGGAACTGCTGAAGCAGGTCGCGCTCGATGCGACCGGAAGCACCGTCGTCGACTATCAAGGCACTGCGCTCGATTTCGCCAACATCCGCCGCGTCTCCATGCGCGAAGCGGTCGGCGATCCGAACCTCAAGGGCCACGCCCTCGTCGAAGCCTTCGAGCGCGACGTCGAGCCCACGCTCTCACAACCCACCATCGTCTATGATTTTCCGGTCGAAATTTCGCCGCTCTCGAAAAACAAGCCCGGCGAGCCGGACTTCGTCGAGCGCTTCGAAATCTTCTGTATGGGCATGGAAATCGGCAACGCCTTCACCGAGCTCAACGATCCCCGCGAGCAGCGCCAGCGCTTCGAAATGCAGCTCGCCGAACGGGAACGGGGCGACGAGGAGGCGCATCAAATGGACGAGGATTACGTGCGCGCGCTTTCCTACGGCCTCCCGCCCACCGGCGGCGAAGGCCTCGGCATCGATCGCCTGACGATGCTGCTCACCGATTCCCGCTCCATTCGCGACGTAATTTTGTTCCCTTTATTGCGTCCACAAACATGAGCGTTTTCGAATCCTTCATCGCCCGCCGCTACCTGCGCGCCAAGCGCAAGCAGGCCGTGATCTCGATCATCACTGTCATCTCGATCGTCGGCGTGGCCGCGGGCGTAGCCGCGCTCGTCATCGGCATCGCCATTAACAACGGTTTTCGCGACACGCTCCAGCGCAGTCTGCTCGGCGCCACCGCGCACATTATGGTGCTCGAAAGAGAACCGGGCAACGGAATCTCGAACTGGCGCGAGCTCGACGCCAAGTTCCGCACGCTGCCCCACGTCGTTGGCGTCGCGCCCAATCTGTACGGTCCCGTTCTGCTCACCGGCCCCTTGGGCGCGAGCCAAGCCGGGGGCGCTGAAATCAAAGGCATCCCCGTCGATCGCGCGCCCGACATGCTGAAACATTTAAAGCAAGGCTCGTTTGATAAGCTGCACGACACCTCCGGCCTGCCCGGCATCATCCTCGGCTCGCGCTTGGCGCAAAACGACGGCTTACTCTACGGGAGTGTGGTCACCGTCTTCAGTCCCCAGATTGAACTCACGCCCTTCGGCCCTCGCTTCCCGCCGCCCACGCAGTTCCGCATCGTCGGCATTTTCGAGTCCGGCTTCTACGACATCGATTCATTCTGGGCTTTCACTTCCCTTCCCACCGCGCAGCGCCTGTTTAGCGTCGGCGACGTGGTCAATTCCATCGAACTGCAGCTCGACAACATCTACAAAGCCCCCGAAGTGGCTCAACTGGCCGAAAAAGCCGCCGGGCCCAAACTCTCCGCCACCACGTGGATGGAGAAATATCACGAAATTCTAGACGCGCTCGGCATGGAGCGCATCGTCACCGCCGTCACCATCGGCCTCATCGAAATTGTGGCCGCGCTGAACATCCTGATCACGCTGGTGATGATGGTGATGGAAAAGAATCGCGAGATCGCCGTGCTCATGTCCATGGGTGCCAAGCGCCGCCAGATCCGCAAAATCTTCATGCTGCAAGGCGGGCTCATCGGCGTCGTCGGCACGGCCATCGGCCTTACGCTGGGATATTCGTTATCGCTGCTCGCCGATCATTACCGCTGGCTGCGGCTGAACGAAGACGTCTATTCGCTCAGCTACGTCCCCTTCAATCCGCACTGGCAGGATGGAATCTGGATCGCCGCCGCCGCGATCCTGGTCAGCCTCATCGCGACGTTGTATCCGGCGAAGGCTGCGACTTCGATTGCACCAGTTGAGGCCCTTCGCTACGAGTAGCCGAGGGCGGCACGTACTGGCAAAACGGATCTTCGCCCAACGGATCTCCTGTCGCCATATACGCCCGCGAGCGCGAACCGCCGCACAGCGCATGATACTCGCACTCCCCGCAGCGCCCGTGAAATTGCCCGGGATCGTGCAGAGCCAGAAATACCGGCGAACGCCGATACACCTCGGCGATGCGGTCCCGCCGCACGTTGCCCACCGCCAGCGGCAGAAAACCCGCCGGGCAAATGTCGCCGGTGTGCGAGACGAACATGATGCCGTTGCCATCCCGAATCCCGAACCCCCGATAGCTCTGGCTGCGCTTGATCTGCTCTCCGGTAAGACCTTCCTCGCGCATGCGCAGCAGCGCGACGCGCCGGTAAGACGGGGCTTCGGTGGTCGCCACGATGAACGGTGCAGCGTTGGAGATCTTGTAAATCCAGCTCATCAGCGCCTCGCCGCGCTCCGGCGTCAGCGGTTGCAGCACTTTCCCGCGTCCCACCGAAATCAGAAAGAACAGGCTCCAGCGCGCGACGCCCAGCGGCTTCAGCAGTTCGTAAATCGCGGGGATGTCCGCTTCGGTTTCTTCGGAGACCAGCGTGTTCACTTGCAGCGGCATCTCGAGTTCGCGCGCCCACTTGATCGCTTGGATGGTCCGGTCGAATGTGCCCTGCACCTGCCGGATCGAATCGTGCCGCGCCGCGGTCGATCCGTCCAGGCTCAAGCCCAGGCCCTCGACGCCGTGTTCTTTGAGGCGCTCGAGCACTTCGCGTGTGAGCGCGGGCGATGCCGCCGGAGTGATCGAGACTCCAATGCCCAGCCTGCGCGCCTCGTCGATCAGCTCATAGAGATCCCGCCGCGCCAGCGGATCGCCGCCGGTCAGGATCAACTGCGGCACGGGCGAGCCAAATTCCGGCAGTTGGCGCAGAAACGAGACGCTTTCGGCGTAATTGAGCTCGTCGGGATGGGCCGTGGCCACGGCTTCGGCCCGGCAATGCCGGCAGGCCAAGGGACAGGCCTGCGTCATTTCCCAGTACACGTTCAGCGGTGTCTGCGCGTAGTCCCGCACCTGGTGGTGCGCCGCGCCACTTTTTTCAGCCCAATGTGCCGGCATATGCCAGTGCCGAGCAAAATGGGGGCCAATGCCGCTTCAGCCCGGCCCCGCTTCGTTGGACCGATCCAGCTAACTGTGGGAATCCGCTCTAGTGCTTGTTCCCATCGTGATCGACGTCATTCGATTGGGTCGCCTGCTTGCTCAGCACCACCGTATCCTGCGGCTCCTGATCGTTTTGGCTGTTCTTGTGTGTTTGTTGATTGTGCTGATTCTGCTGCAGTTGATAGGATTGTCCAACCTGCGAACTATTGTTCACGCTGTTGATCATGGAAATCTCCTGATGCCAGCCTCATCGGCCGCGGCCGGGAAAGTCTTAGCGCCAGAACGTTAATGAAAATCGGCCACTTCTTCCCGAGTCAGCTCCCGGTACTTCCCGATCGGCAGATCCCCAATGCGCAACTCTCCAATGCGGATCCGCACCAACTTCAACACCTTGCTCCCTACTGCCTCGATCATCCGCCGTACCTGGCGATTGCGCCCCTCGTGCAACGTAATCTCCAGGAACGAATATTTCGCCGCATCGCGCACCCGTGTCACCTCGGCGGGCTTGGTCGGCCCGTCGGCGAGCATCACGCCCGAGCGCAATTGCTGCAGTTCGGAATCGCTCACCAGGCGCGAGGTCTTCACCAGGTACGTCTTGGGCACCTTGTAATCCGGATTGGTCACCCGCTCGGCGAACTGGGTGTCATTGGTCAGCAGCAGCAGGCCGCTCGTGTCGCGGTCCAGCCGCCCCACCGGAACCACCCAGATTCCGGCGTCTTCGATCAGATCGTATATCGTCGGCCGTCCTTCCGGGTCCTTGAACGTCGTGATGTAGCCCGCGGGTTTGTAGAGCAGCAGGTAGATCTTCTTGCCCGCCCTTACAGACCGGTCGTCCAGCGTAATCCTGTCCCGCGCCAGATCCACCCAGCGATCCGGCGACTGCACCCGCTTTCCATTCACTTTCACGCGCCCGGCGCCGATCCATTGACGCGCTTCGGTGCGCGACCCCAAGCCCGCTTTCGAAAGCGCGCGGTCCAATGTCTTCAGGGGTGTTTTCAGCGGCGTCTTGAGCGGCGCCTTCTGCCCGGACTTGGACTTCACGCCCATACACTAGGAGTGTATGCAATGCCGAAGCTGACGCTGCTGCGCGGCGCGCGCCAGTTGCTCACCTTGCGCGGCCCCGATGGTCCTCGTCGCGGGACCGAACTCCACAACCTAGGAATCATTCCAGACGGCGCCGTGCTGATCTCGGACGCCTCCATCGCCGAAGTCGGTCCCACGCGGCGACTGGAGAATCTAGCCGCCACGCGCGACGCCGAAGAGATCGATGCCAGCGGCTGCGTGGTGATGCCGGGATTCGTCGATAGCGGCGTGACCTTGGTTCACGGCGTCGCCGAACATTCGCCGCGCGCACTCAAGGCGCTCGCGCTGCACCGCATCGAAGAAGCGGTCCGCTGCGGCACTACCGCCATCGAGGCCATCTGCGGACCGGCCCTCGCCGAAGCCGCTGCGTTGAAGGTTCTCCGCGTCCACGCCGCGCTGTGCGAGCTCCCGCTCACCCTGGTTTCGACCATCGCCCTCTCCGGCCCCCATCTGCTCGCGGCGCCGCGAATCCGCCGGCTCGCGGACTTCGCCCAGATCTCGAGCGACGATCCTGCGCTACTCTCCGGCGTGCGCCAAGCGGGGTGGAATCTGAAGCCCTACGCCGTGGCCGCGCTGAACCCGCTTCCGGCATTCGCAGCGCAAGCCGGCCCCGGGCAAAACGGATATCCGCCTGCGCGCTCACTCATCGATCGCGGCGATGCCGTCGCGCTGGCCGCGGGCGGCGACAACATGCAAATGGCCATTGCGCTCGCCTGCCGCGCGATGAACCTGATGCCCGCCGAAGCTATCGCCGGCGCGACCATGAACGGCGCCTGCGCCATCGGCCGGTCACGCAGCGTGGGCTCGCTCGAGCCCGGCAAAAGCGCGGACCTCCTCATCCTCGGCGTGCCCGATTATCGCGAGTTGCCGTATCATCTGGGAGTGAACTTAGTGAACCTGGTCATGGTCCGAGGCGTCGTACGCGCGCGAAAATCCGAGGTCCAGTGGCGCTAATCGAATGCGTGCCCAATTTCTCCGAAGGGCGCGATGCATCCACCGTTCGCGCCATTGAAGACGCCATCGCCTCTTCTGAAGGCGTCCGCATCTTGCGCTCCGAGCGCGATACCGATCACAACCGCAGTGTCATCACCTTCGCGGGTTCGCCGGAGGCCGTCGCCGAAGGCGCGCTGCGCGGCATCGGGGTCGCGTTGGAACGCATCGATCTGCGGCGGCACCAAGGCGTCCATCCCCGGATGGGCGCCGCCGACGTGGTGCCGTTCGTTCCGCTCGAAGGCGCTACCTTGGCCGATTGCGTCGCCATCGCGCACCGCGCGGGCGAAGAAGTCTGGAAACGTTTTCATGTCCCCGTGTATTTTTATGAAGCCGCGGCCCGCGTTCCCGAGCGCCGCATGCTCGAAAACTGCCGCCGTGGAGGTTTTGAAAATCCCAATCTCGCGCCCGATCTGGGCGGTCCGTCGCTCCATCCCTCGGCGGGGGCCTGCATCGTCGGAGCGCGCAAAATTCTGATCGCTTTCAACATCAACCTTGCCACCGATGACGTGGCTATCGCGCGCGCCATCGCGCGCAAGATACGGACTTCCTCCGGCGGCCTGCCGTTCCTCAAAGCGCTGGGGTTGCCTCTGGCAGCCCGGGGCCTGGCGCAGGTCTCGATGAACCTCACCGATTTCGAGCAGACGCCGCTGCACGCGGTCTTCGATGCGGTGGCGCGTGAGGCCGCGCTCTACGGCGTCGAGATCGCCGGCAGCGAGATCATCGGTTTGATCCCCGAAAAAGCGCTCGAAGACGCCGCCGCGCATTTCCTGAAGTGCGAAAATTTCGCGCCCGGGCTGGTGCTCGAATACCGCCTGCGGTCGTCAGAATAGAAGCATTCGTTAGAATAGAAGCAAGTGCTGGTTTCCATCCATCCGCAACCGCCGCCGCGGCCCTCTTGGCTGCGCGCGCCCGCGCCCTCCGGCGATAACTATCACGAGCTTAAGAAGCTGGTGCGCCAGTTGAATCTGCACACCGTGTGCGAGAGCGCGGCCTGTCCCAACACCGGTGAGTGCTGGAACCACCGCACCGCGACGTTCATGATCCTGGGCAACGTCTGCACGCGGCGTTGCGGCTTTTGCGCCGTGCAAAAGGGCCCGCCGATGACGGTCGATTACGACGAGCCGCGCCGTGTTGCCGAAGCCGTCGCCGCACTGGGCCTGAAATATGCAGTCGTTACCAGCGTCAATCGCGACGACCGCAAGGACGG
>JASIGB010000454.1:0-6934 GCA_030045355.1 Bryobacteraceae bacterium | reverse complement strand
GAAAAGACGCCTGCCCACAAGATTAAGGCGTTGTCTAAACAAGTGGGTCCCTGTCAAAAAAGACAAACCAAGGCTTCGCCGACAATCGCGCCAGCCGAATGGTTAAGTCAAAAGAATGCTGCCTCTAGGCGCAAAATTGCTGGTATCCCCATCCGAACGACGTTAATTTCAGGAATCTGTTTTCAGCAGACTTTTGTGAAAATGCTATGAGGACTCTCACATCTACAAGGCCCCGCGAGAGAGGGGTTCCATCGTCGCCCTGGCGCTGTATTCTGAGGCTAATTCTGGCGATCGGACTTCTTACTGCCGGACTCCAGGCGCAGACAGCCTTTAGCTGGCAGCAGATCAAGGAGAAGTTTGAGGCCGTCAATCCAACGCTGAGGGCGGCCCAGATCAGCATCGACGAGTCCCGAGCGGCCGAAATCACCGCGTATCTTCGTCCGAATCCCGATTTCACGTTCTCAGTGGACGGGACGCAGCTCACGCCCTATCAGGGAGTATGGCGCCCGTTCACCGGCACCCAGTATTCCCCCTCTATCAGCTACCTGCATGAACGGGAGCACAAGCGCGAATTACGCCTGCAGCAGGCCAAGGAATCAACCGCGGTTGCGGCCTCCGCGTATTCGGATCAGGAGCGCGGTCTGCTGTTTACTCTGCAGAGCGCATTCGTAAACACATTGCAGGCGAAGGCATTTCTGGCGAACGCCAAAGAGAACCTGGCGTACTGGGATCACGAGCTGAACGTCGATCGCGTACGTTTCCAGGCAGGGGACCTCGCCAAGCTAGATATCGACCGTCTGGAGTTGCAGCGCGTCCAATTCGAGTCCGACTATGAGACGGCGCTGGTAAATCTGCGCACGGCCAAGATTCAGCTTCTCCAGTTGTTAAACGATCGAACGCCGATCGAAACATTCGACGTCACTGGGCCCTACGATTTCAGCACGCGTTTAGCGGCGCTCGAGGAATTTCGCAACATCGCTTTGGAGAGCCGACCGGACCTGAAGGAGGCGATGCAAAACGTGGAACTGGCGAAGACCACTTATCAACTGGCTGTCTCGAACGGCTCCACCGATCCGACGTACAGTTTGTGGTGGACGCATAACCCGTCATTCAGCAACCCGTATGATTACAACACGATAGGCGGGAGCATCAGCATTCCATTGCGTATCTTCGACCGGAATCAGGGCAATAAAGCGCAAGCGCAGCTCGATATCGGGCGCAACGAAAAATTGCGCGATGCAGCCCAGGCACAAGTTTTCAACGACGTCGATTCGGCCTATTACACCGTTGTGAGTAACGTGAATCTCCTGAAACCTTACAAAGAAAAATATTTGGGGATGGCCACCGAGATCCGCGACAAGATGAAGATTTCTTACCTCAACGGAGGCAACTCTTTGCTGGATTACTTGGACGCGGAGAAGGCGCTCCGGGATACGCAATTGGCCTACCTGAATTTGATTGGTTCTTATCTGTCCGCGGTCGCCCAACTGGATCAGGCCGTGGGTCGCGAGGTGATTGAATGAATCGAACCCTTTTACTGGCAACCGTACTGGCGGTTGGTTTGGGTCTCCTACTCGCCGGGTGCGAAAAGAAAGTCAATGCGCAGTCGGACCTTACGGCGGCGATGGCGCCGCCTAAGCCCGTCGTCGAACCCGAAATCGATATCGACAATTTCAAAGTGGCTCATCCCGAGCAATTTCCTGTCACGACGGCCGGAGAGCACGATTCAGCGCCCGAGTTAAACGTTACCGGAGTTGTCAGCCCCGACGTGTCGCGCCAAGTGCCGGTAATTTCGCTGGGATCGGGCCGGGTAACCGAAATCGACGCACGCTTGGGCGACGAGGTGAAGAAAGGGCAACTGCTGTTCAAGCTTCGCAGCACCGATATCGCCCAAGCATTCTCCGATTACCGCCAGGCGGTCGCCAACGAAAAATTGACCAAGGTCCAGTTGGATCGCGCCAAGCTCCTCTACGATACCGGCGCTTACCCCAAGAGCACCCTGGAGACCGCGGAGAACGCCGAGGACGATTCGATCGTAGTGCTCGACACCGCCCTGGAGCATTTGCACCAACTTGGCTCTGATCCGGATCATCCCGAAGGAACCGTGGCGATCTACTCGCCGGCGGACGGCGTCATTACGGACCAGGAAATTACAATTTCGGCCGGTGTCCAGGCTCTCACTCCGCCCAACCCCTTCACGATTTCCGATATGTCGCACGTTTGGATCATGTGCGACGTGTATGAAAACGACATGGACAAAGTGCACTTAGGCGAATTTGCCGACATTCACCTGAATGCCTATCCCGACAAGGTTCTCAGAGCCCGCATCAGCAACATCCTGCCTGTATTGGACCCCAGCATTCGCACCGCGAAGGTGCGGTTGGAAGTGGAAAATCCCGGCCTCATGCGCCTGGGCATGTTCGTGACCGCGACCTTCCACGGACAGAAGGTCCAGAAACACGCCGTGGTTCCGGCAACCGCGATTGTCCATTTGCACGATCGCGAGTGGATTTACTCTCCCAACGGCGACCGCTTCCGAAGATACGAAGTGGTGAGCGGAGACATGCTGCCCAATAACATGCAGGAAGTGATTTCGGGCATCCAGCCCGGACAAAAAGTGGTGACCAACGCTTTGATTCTTCAGGATACGGCGGAGAGATAGATGATACGTCGCGCGGTCGGCTTCGCACTCAGCCACAAGCTTTTCGTTATCGCAATCGCACTTTTGCTAATGGGCGCCGGCATCGTCGCTTTCAAGCAACTGCCCATCGATGCCTACCCGGACGTGGCGGACAATTACGTGGAGATCGTCACGCAATGGCCCGGCATTTCAGCCGAGCAAATGGAACAGCAGATCACCGTTCCTTTGGAAATCGTCATGAACGGCATTCCACAGCTCACGGCGTTGCGGTCCTTCTCGCTGTTTGGACTTTCCGACATCAAGTTGATCTTCGCCGACGGCTCGGACAACAATTGGAACCGCGAACGGGCGCTGGAGCGGATTTCTTATGTGAATTTGCCGCCGGCCGCGGTGGCAGCCGGAGTAAGTCCGCAGATCCAGACGGACTGGAGTCCGGCGGGCCAAATCTTCTTCTTTACGCTACGTTCCACGAATCCTTTCTACGATCCCATGGACCTTCGCAGCGAGGAAACCTGGGTGGTGGAGAAGTACTTCAAACAGGTGCCGGGAATCGTGGACGTCGCCAGCTTCGGCGGCCCCACGCGCGAATACCAGGTTCGCATCGACCCCAACAAGCTGATCTCCTATGGACTGAGCCTGTCGCAGATCGAAAACCAAATCTCGAACAACAACGCCAACGCCGGCGGCAGCTTTGTCGACCAAGGCTTGCAGCAGGTCAACGTGAACGAAGCGGGCTTGGTGAGAAACGTCAACGACCTCGCCGACACGGTGGTCAGTACGGCACACGGAACGCCGATCCGTCTGAAGGATATCGCCGTCGTCGCGCAAGGCCCCAAGATCCGGCTGGGCCAATTCGCGCGGGCCACGCATTTACCCAACGGAACCATTCTCGATAACGACGACGTGTGCTCCGGAATCGTGCTCCTCAGAAAGGGGGAAGATGCGGACCCGGCGCTGGCGGGCATTCACAAGATGGTCGACGAGTTGAATCATGGCATCCTGCCGCCGGGCGTCAAAGTGGACCCTATGATTGACCGCAGCGATCTGGTTCACTTTACCACCGACACGGTGCTGCATAACCTGACCGAAGGCTTCATCCTGGTGACCATCATCCTCATGCTTTTCCTGGGCAACCTCCGCGCTGCTCTGATCGTCGCCTTGACCATCCCCTTCTCCCTGCTGTTCGCCGCCATTCTTCTGAACACCAGTCACATCCCGGCCAATCTGCTTTCACTCGGCGCTCTCGACTTCGGCATGGTGGTGGACGGCGCGATCGTGATGGTGGAAAACATCGTGCGGCACCTGGGCCAGCGGGAGACAACCACCAAATCGGTGGCCGAACGCATTCGCGACGCCGCGCATGAGGTGCAGCGGCCGGTGTTCTACGCCATCACCATCATCATTACCGCTTACCTGCCGATCTTTACATTGCAGCGCGTCGAGGGCCGCCTGTTTCGCCCCATGGCATGGACCGTGGGGTTTGCGCTGCTGGGCGCGGTGGTCTTTTCGTTGACCATTGCTCCGGTTCTCGCGAGCTTCTTTTTCCGCAAAGGAACCCGGGAGTGGCAGAACCCGGTGGTGGTTTTCCTGACGCGCGGCTATCGCCATGCCGTCACCTGGACCATCCATCACAAGTGGGTGATGGTCGGCATCGCGCTAATGGCCGCAACGGGAAGCCTCTATCTGGCGAATTTTCTTCCTGTGCCGGGGCCGATCGGGTCGGAATTCCTGCCTCATCTGGACGAAGGCGCGCTCTGGGTACGCGGCACTCTGCCGCCCAGCACCTCGGCCGCGGAAGCCATCAAGGTGTCCACCGAGGCCAGAATCGTGCTGTGTTCATTCCCGGAAGTCCCTCAGTGCTCCAGCCAGGAAGGGCGGCCCGATGACGGCTCCGACACCACCAGCTTCTTTAATACCGAGTACTTCGTAGATTTGAGGCCGAAAGCGCAGTGGCGTCCGATTTTCCACCAGAATAGAGAACTGCTCATCGCGGCCATGAATCGCGAATTGGAGAAAATTCCGGGCGCAATCTGGAATTTTTCGCAACCCATCTCCGACAACATGGAAGAGGCCGTCAGCGGCGTGAAGGGACAGCTTTCCACCAAGGTGTATGGCGATGATCTGCACGTCTTGGAAGACAAAGCGGAAGAGATCATGAAGGTCATGGGTACGGTGCCGGGAATCGAGGATCTCGGCGTGTTTCATGTGCTCGGACAGCCCAACCTGATTTATACGGTTGACCGTCAGGCCACCGCGCGCTTCCAAATCAACGTGGCGGACGTGCAGGACGCCGTTCAGACCGCTGTAGGAGGGAACGCCCTCACGCAGGTTCTACAGGGCGAGCGCCGCTATGACCTGGTCATGCGCTATCTTCCTCAATACCGCGACACCAAGGAAGCGATCCAGAAAATTCGTCTTCTTTCTCCCTCGGGAGAACGCGTCTCTCTGGCTCAGCTCACAAAAACGCAAGAATTGGACGGCGGGTCTGAGATTTACCGCGAAGCCAGCCAGCGCTACGTTCCCATCAAATACAGCGTCCGTGGCCGCGACCTGGGTGGTGCGGTGCGCGAAGCCATCGACAAGGTCAACAAAGAAGTGAAACTGCCATTCGGCTATCACTTGAGTTGGGAGGGCGAATATCAGAGCGAAGTACGAGCTGAAGCGCGCTTGTTGATTATCATTCCGCTGACGGTGTTCATTATTTTCTTGATCATTTACGGCGCTTTCGGTTCGGCGAAATGGGCCTGCCTCCACCTGGTCAATGTGCTGGTCTCGCGGTTGGGCGGCCTGATGGCGTTGCTCATCACCGGTACGAATTTCAGCGTGTCGTCTGGCGTTGGCTTCATGGCCTTGTTCGGCGCTTCTATTCAAACTGGCGTCATCATGGTCGAATATATAAATCAGTTGCGTTCCCGGGGCATGCCGATCACAGAAGCGGCCATCGAGGGAGCCGTCCGGCGCTTCCGGCCCATCATGATGACCATGCTGGTAGCCACTTTCGGTCTTCTGCCCGCCGCGCTATCTCACAAAATCGGCTCCGACTCTCAGAGACCCTTTGCCATCGTGATCGTCGGCGGGCTCATCTTCGATTTGCTCATGAGCATTTTCCTGCTGCCGACGTTCTATGCCTGGTGGGCGCGCCCGACCGACCACCTGCCATCCATCGAGGAGTCGAGAAGCGTTTACGAGTCAGGTGAAGAGGCTTAATGAATAAAGAGTTCGTTCGCAGTCGCATCGAGCAGGTCGGAATCATCCCTGCGATTCGCTTCTCTTCCAGGGAAGACGCCTGGTTTGCAGTGGACGCGATCGCAGAGAGTGGAATTCCTATCGTCGAAGTGACGATGACCATCCCGGGCGCCGTGGACATGATTCGGGAACTGGTAAAACGAGATCCGGAACTGATCGTGGGCGCGGGCACCGTGGATGACGTGGGGTGCGTTCGCCGTTGCCTGGATGCGGGAGCACAATTCCTGACTAGTCCCGGAATCGATGTGGAGGTGGTCGAGTTTGCGGTCCAGCAGGGCGTAGTGGTGTTTCCCGGTGTTATGACGCCCAGTGAGATCATGGCGGCCTCGAAGGCCGGCGCGGATTTCGTCAAGGTGTTCCCCTGTTCCACGCTCGGTGGCGCCAGTTACATCAAGACGCTCAAATCGCCTTTCCCGGCTGTGCAGTTCATCGCCTCCGGCGGCGTGACTCAACAGACTACGGCTGATTTCATTCAAGCTGGAGCCGTGGCGGTGGGAATCGGCCATGACCTGGTTTACCCGCAAGCAGTCCGGCGGCGCGATCGCGACTGGATTCTTGAACTGGGGCGGCGCTTCGTGCAAATCGTGAACGATGCGCGCTCTCCGGAGGCGGCCTGAGATGAGAGAGACACTCGTAGTTTTGACAGCGGCTGCAATCGCAGCCGGCTGTCTGCTCGGGGCAACCGATGCGCCGGTCGAGCAGGTGCAGGTGACGCACACCGAACACATGGACTTCCCCTCGGGCGGCACGCTGAGGATGTTGAAATCGACCGGAAACTTGACGATCGAGGGCTGGGACCGTCCCGATATGGAGATCACCACGGTGAAATCCACAAAGTCGTATGATCCGGGAGATCGCAAAGCAGCGGCACAGAGCCTGGACCGAATTAAACTGGTCACCGCGCGCCAGGGAGACGAGCTGACGATCACCACCAAGTTTCCCAAGCACGCGTTTCCCCTGCGCGTGATCCGCGGCGTAAGCGCCTACGAGCTGCAATACGTGATCAAGATACCGCGCAGCACGAAGCTGATCGTCGAACATGATTCC
>JASIGB010000453.1:0-6773 GCA_030045355.1 Bryobacteraceae bacterium | reverse complement strand
TGATTCGGTTGAGCGAGCGCGGAGAGCGGAAGGTTCTTCTCGATCTCAATGGCGAATCGGACGCCGTCCCAATAGTAATTCCGTGTGGGAAACGCCAGGTACAGCGCCAGGGGGGCGAGGAGCAGTGCACGGGAGAGCAAGCCCCAGTTTAGTGCATGGGCTTTAGTGCATGATTTGGAGCAGCTTACCGGTGGTACCGTCCACGAACGCCGAATAGTCGCTGGTGGCCACCGAATCGCCCCAAATCACGCGCCAGGTCACGTCCGGGAATCGCCGCGTCTGCGCCATCAGGAACATCACCGGCTTCGCGGGATTCTTCTTGAGATATTCCGCGCTCTTTTCCGCCGCAGTCTTATAAGCTTCGTCGGAATCTACTTTGATCGCCGCGATCAGAAAGGGAACCTCATCGCTGCGCGGCGAGTAGTCCTCTTCGATGCCGCCAAAAACGCCCTCATGCAGGCCGCCGTCCGATTCAACGGATGAATAGGTGTACGTTTTGGCTTTCCCGCGCGAAGCAGACACAAAGATGACCTGCCAGGCTCCGGCCTTTCCCGGCTCAGCCTTCACCTGCGCCAGATTGACGCTGCGGATCTCGAGCGGCTGTGCATCCGGAGCCCAGCCCCGCGCCTGCGGGTACATTTGTTGGAAGGCCTCCCGCCCTGTCAGCGCGACGGGAGCTTTCGGAACAGGCTTCTCTTCAGGGGGTTTGGGAGCATCGGAGCAGGAGGAGAGAGTAATCAGCAGTGGGCAGATCCACACAAAAGAGAGAAACGATCGCATCACTCATATTGTGGCGTGATCAGCGGTGACGATGCCACGAGTTAGTGCTGGAACTCAATGGGGTCAAACCGACAGTACTCGGCAGTACTGTTCTAGCCCAAAGTACCTTGTCCGATTTGTCCGCTACAGTTAAGACTGTTAATTGAAAAAGCATGGAAAGAACCGACCTGGATCAGTGGCGAGGTAGGGAAGTCGCGCGCCTGCTGGCGCTCGTCGAAACGCAGCGCCGCTATTACCAGGAGATTGTCGCGTCCATTCCCGTGGGCCTGCTGGTTCTTTCCGCGGACCTGAGTATCCTGCTCGCAAACGGCGCTGCGCGCAGGATTTTCGGACTGCACACCGGCGAATCGCCGCGCCGGATGGACACCATTCTTCCGGCCGCGCTGCTCGATCGCGTTGAGGCAGTCTTGAAGACCGGCACGCACCAAATGGGCGTGCTGATCGAGGGCCGCGACCAGCGCCGGTTGCGGGTCGCGATCCTGTCGATTCGCGGTTGGGATGAGGAGGCTGCTGCCGAAGCGCTGATCAGCGTGGAAGATTTGACCGGCTTGGCGATGCATGAGCCAGGGGCCGCCGTGGCCGCAATCGAGGCGCCGATCGAAACAGTCATGGAGGCGGCGCCGCCGGCCGAAGCCCCGCCTCCCGCACTCGCTCCGCTCTTTTCCGCTCAGCAGCTCGTCGAAAACGTGAACGCTGTCCTGTGGGCCGTGGAAGTTCCGTCGATGAATTTCATCTTCGCCAGCCCCCAAGCGGAAAGATTGCTCGGATTCGCTCCAAACCACTGGACCAGCCATCCGTCGTTTTGGCTAGACCGCATCGCGGATTCCGATCGCGATTGGGTGGCGCAATCCTACGCGCGTGCCATCGAGAGCGGGGCGCCGCATTCGTGCGAGTTCCAGGCCATCACGGGGTCCGGAGCTACGGTGTGGCTGCGCGAATATGCGCGCCCGCTTCCCGCCGCCGACGGTGAACCGCGCTACTGGATCGGGCTTTCGGTGGATGTTACCGAGCGCCGCATGCTGGAGGATCAACTCGTGCAATCCGAGCGCGTGGAGGCGGTTTCGCGGCTGGCCAGTCGCATGGCGCACGACCTGAACAACATGCTCATGATCCTCACCGGCTACAGCGAAGAACTGCTGACTAGCCTGCCCGCGGGCAGCACGCTGCGCGCGGACGTGCAGGAGATCATGGCCGCCACGGATCGCATGACCGGGCTCACCACTCAATTGCTCTCGTTCGCGCGAAGGCAGCCCGGCGCGATGACCGAAATCGACCTCGAAGCCACGCTGGAAAGATTTGGCCCGCGCTGGAGTGCGCTCCTCGGCCGGCATATCGGCCTGGAGTTCCACATATCGGCCGAAGGCAGCCGCGTCCGCGTCGATACCGGACAGTTGGAACAGGTGATGACCGCGATCGTCGAGCGGGCGCGTCAAGGCATGCACCCCGGCGAAAAGATCCAAATCGAAACCTCGCATTTGAGCGTCAGCGAGGATTTGCGCCGCGTTGGCGCGCCTTTGCGGCGCGGCGATTACGCGGTGGTTTCGGTGGTTTCTCCGGGGCCACCGCTCGATGCCGATGCGAAGATCGCGCTGTTTGAATGCTCCTTGCCCGGCAAAGAGCCTTGGGACGACATAGCGGCTACTCTGTCGCGCGCCTATGGAATCCTGCGGCATTGGGGAGGCGATGTTTCGGTTTCGAGCGCGCGCGCGGGCCTTACCTTCCGCGTGTTTCTTCCCCGCCTGGAACCGTCGCCGCGCGAAACCGCTGTAGAGGCTCCCGCCGCGGTAGAAGCGCCGCCTGCCGCGCCGGAACCGCCCACGCCGCTCGCCACTATCTTAGTCGTGGAAGACGAAGCCGGCATTCGCGCGCTGGTTCGCAAGATTCTGCGGCGGCAAGGCTACGAAGTGCTGGAAGCCGCCAACGGAGGGGAAGCGCTCGCGCTGTGCCGCGAAAACGGGCGCCGTGTAGACCTGCTAATCACGGATTTGCTGATGCCGCAAATGGGCGGCCGCGAGTTGGTGGAGCGCCTCAAAACTCAGGGTCACGAAATGAAAGTGCTCTACGTTTCCGGCTATACCGATGACGCCACGGTCTACTCCGGCGATCTTCCGCCGGGAACGGCCTTCCTACAGAAGCCGTTCACGCTCGGATCTCTACTGGATAAAGTGAAAGAAGTGCTCGCGAAGTAACTCACTCGCGGGACATCGCGCTGTAGCCGTGCGGCGGTATGCTAATTCCGCCGTATATCGGCATGGCGAATATCGCCAAAGCGCGGATCGATCGAACAGGAGAACGAGAATCGGCTGGTTTCCAAACCGCGTTTACCAGTCACGACCCCGCTGATCCGGGCGTGCGGTCCAGGGTAAGGATCAGACCCAGGGCGTCCAAATGACAGAGATCGATAACCTTGACGGTGCAGCCGATCACTCACGACATCCTGGCATCTCTGGGTTGCCTGCCAAACTCCACCATGCGGGCCCTGGTTGTAAGGCGGCAAAGCAGGTCCCCAAGCCGGGCCTCCCGGGCTCCACGCCAGTTCTATGGAGTACCATCCGCGGCCGCGTTGGGGATCGCTCATGTGAATTAATGCGGTGCCCCCATTGCTGCTCGGATCTTTCAGCAGCCGCACGGGACCCCGACCATTCACCCGGGCGAGCCGGAAATCTCGGGGCATTCGTGGGAGCGGTACATTACAATCGAAGCGTTGCCAAAACGCCGGTTGCCCGCCCAGTGTGCGGAGGTTTCCCGTATCGCCAAAGATTTCCAGTTCAGCGGCGTGGTCTACGTTGACTTCGATCCGGCATCTGGGGGAACCGCCGCCGCCCGTTATATTGGCGCGGCGGGAGCCGGTATTCGCTTGCAGCGGATAAAACAGAAGCAGCAGAATTGCTGGGCGCAGAAATGTTGTGGTCACGTCGGTTCCTCGAAAAGGTTGATTTATCTCCGTCTTGCTGTGACGGTTCCGCTGACGCGAAGCCGTCGCACTCCGGTGATGAAGTGGCAATCAGGATTCCAAAAAGCCTTGCGGCGCCACGCGCTTCTAAATCCGCGTATTCGTTACGAAATCCGCGTGCAGATCGCGAGCAAGAGAATGTCTGCCGCCCCAGGAGATCGGCTCTGCGACGCAACCCTACGACACCCCCCGCGCGAACGTTGCGTGTGGATGGCGCCAAACTGACGGGATTCCTTAGCATTCGTGGGTGGCGCTTGGCTTGCGATCAATCGATCGCGGAGGACCCTATGAAATGGTCGTGGAAGGTTGGACAGTTTGCGGGAATCGAGTTTCGAGTCCACACGACATTCCTGCTTTTGCTCATTTGGTTCGCCGCGAACTACTGGATCGTGGCGGGGAGCGTTCGCACGATGCTGGCTGGCATGGTCTTTATCCTGGCGCTGTTCGCATGCATCGTGCTGCACGAAATGGGGCACGCGCTGGCCGCCCGGCGGTATGGAATCAAAACCAAGGACATCACGCTGCTGCCAATTGGCGGAATTGCCCGGCTGGAACGCATGCCGGAGGAGCCAGGTCAGGAGCTGTTGATTGCTCTGGCCGGCCCGGCCGTCAACGCGATCATCGCGATTGTGCTCTATGGGTGGCTCATCGCCGAACACCAGTGGGAGTCATTTAGCCATTTAGGGCTTGCGGCGGGCCCGTTCGTCGAGCGACTTTGGGCGGCGAACGGGTGGCTCATATTATTCAATCTCATCCCTGCTTTTCCAATGGATGGCGGCCGAGTACTGCGCGCACTGCTGGCTGCGCGTACCAGCTATGGGAAGGCCACTCAGAGCGCCGCACGCGTGGGGCAGGGTATTGCGGTAATTTTCTGCATCATTGGGCTATTCGCGAATCCGATGTGGATTGTGATCGGCGTCTTCGTTTGGCTGGCGGCGACGCAGGAAGCAGCGTCTGTCCTGACGAAATCCGCCCTTACGGGTACGCCGGCATTCGCGGCGATGCTTACGAAATTCGAGACCTTACAATCCCACGATCGATTGTCGGAGGCCGTGTACCGCACGCTTCAGGGGACGCAGCACGATCTTCCGGTACTGGAGCACGACCGCGTGGTCGGAATGTTAACGCGGGCCGATTTGTTGGCCGCCCTAGCCAAGTATGGCCCCGACCGGGAGGTGAAGTTTGTGATGCGGCGTGAATTTCCGGTTGCGGACGCGGTTGAAAAGCTGGATCGTGTGATCGGCCGGCTGCAGCCCGGCAATCAGGATGCGGTTGCGGTTTTTCGCGAAAATCGTCTGGTTGGGCTCATCACAACGGAGAAGCTGAATGAATACCTGTTGATTCGCACTTTACTCGAGAAGCACGGCTTTCCAGCTCCGAGCGATCCACCGATCGCCGCCTAGCAAAAAGATTCGAGGGAGGTACGGGGAATGGCGTTTCAACACAGCGCCACCGGGTATCCTTTTAGAGAAGCGCGTTTCGAGCTTCGCATGACTACCAAGCTAAGGACGACAGCGCAACGGCTACCTTTCGGTATTGCTCTGGCGGTTGTCTTGATCGGCGCCGCGCTAGGGCTCACACTCCTTTTGCACAATAGCGTCTCTTTGACCGGCTATATCTTTTTCTACGCAGGAGTGGTAGCTGCGAGTTGGTATGGCGGCAAGTGGTCCGGCGCGGTGGCGGTGATTCTGAGTACCTTGGCGGTTGAATATTTCTTCATTCCCCCGGTCCATTCGTTCGGGGTGCGCAGAGAGTCTCTGCCCATTTTCGTGGAGTTTTCGATTACGTCAGCAGTGATTGCCTGGTTTAGCGCTTGGCGCAAAGAAGCGGAGGACGCGCTGCAACGGGCGCGCGACGAGCTTCAGATCCGGGTTGATGAGCGCACAGCGGAACTTCGAACGACCAATGAACAGTTGATCGCCGAGATGGCCGAGCGCAGGCGCGCGGAGGAGGCCTATTATGAAGCGCAGGCCGAACTGTCGCGGGTCAGCCGGATGAGCGCCTTAGGCACTTTGGCTGCCTCGATATCGCATGAGGTGAATCAACCCTTAGCCGCGGTCGTCACCAATGCCGATGCCTGCGCGATCTGGCTGGCGAATGAGCCTCCGAATCTCCAAGAAGCGCGGGCGGCGGTGGACTCGATCGCTCGTGAAGGAACGCGCGCCAGTGAAGTTGTCCGGCGGATTCGCGCCATGTTCACGAAGGCGGCGCCGGAAAAAACCAATGTGGATCTGAACGAACTCATTAGCGAGGTCGTGGCGCTGGTGCAAACGGAGATCGTGAAGCACGATATTGCTCTCTCGACCGAATTGACGCGGGAGCTGCCGGCCGTCCGCGCGGACCGCGTTCAACTGCAGCAAGTGGTTGTAAACTTGGTTCAGAACGGAATTGAAGCGATGAGCAGCATTACAGACCGGCCGCGCAACCTTGTCATCCGGTCGGCAATGGGCTCCGAGGGTGAGGTGCTCATCTCGGTGCGGGACTCGGGCGCGGGAATCGATGCCAACGATCAGAAGCGCATCTTCCATCCCTTCTTCACGACCAAGTCTCAGGGGATGGGCATGGGATTATCGATTTGTCAGTCCATCATTGAGGCGCACGGCGGCCGTTTGTGGGCGACCAATAACCACGATCACGGTGCGACGTTGCAATTTACGCTGCCAACCGGCGCCCCAACGAAGTGATGAAGGATTCCCCGCCCACCGTCTTTGTCGTGGATGACGACGAGGCGGTGCGCGAAGCCATCCGGAAACTAATTCTTTCCATCGGCCTGCGGGCGGAGACGTTCGGGACGACACGCGAGTTTATCAGAGGCAAACGCCCTGACGGTCCCGCCTGCCTGGTACTGGACGTTCGGCTGCCGGACGTCAGCGGACTCGAATTCCAGCGGGAATTGGCCGCCGCGGGCATCGAGATTCCAATCATTTTTATCACCGGGCATGGCGACATCCCGATGAGCGTACGCGCCATGAAGGCCGGCGCGGTAGAGTTCCTCACGAAACCATTTCGCGGCCAGGAACTGCTGGATGCGATCCAGGAA
>JASIGB010000452.1:0-3346 GCA_030045355.1 Bryobacteraceae bacterium | reverse complement strand
CGCCTTCGGATTGATAAGTCTCTGCTCCAACGGCTCCGGCCACATGAAAGCCGTGGCTGGCGAGAAGATCGGCCGCTTTTCCGCCGCGCGCAGCGTGATTGGAAACCGTCACGATGATGCGGTCCTTCGGAATTGAATCCAGATATTTTTCGAGGTCGCCGATCTGGATGCTCAGGTAGACGGGGAAGCCGCCGTTGGAGGAGATCTCATCGGGACGGCGAACGTCGATCAGCAGGACCTTGTCCGGCTTCGCGAGCAGTTCGTCCAGTTCCGCCCGCGTCAGGACCTTCGCCTTGGAAGCCGGGGCTTTTTGTGGGGCCGCGGCGGGTGCATCGCTTTGCGCGAATGACGCGGCCACGGCCAGAAGCGTGATCAAAATCAATTTCCGCATGGTTTGTTTTCCTTTCTAAAACAGAAGCTTTAAGCCGATCTGGTTGTCGCGCGGCGTCCCGGCGATGGAAATCTGCCCAAATTGCGGGCTGCCGACCACCGTGTTCGGGCTGCCGGTTTGTCCCGCGAAGTTGGGCGTGTTGGTGGCGTTGAACGATTCCAGACGAAGCTGCGCGGTGAAGCGTTCGTTGATGCGGAACTGCTTGTGCGCGGCGATGTCCAGGTTGAAGACGCCGGGTCCGCGAAGAATATCGCGGCCCGCGTCCCCGTAGGTGTACGGCGCGTTTTTGACGAAAGCGGCCGTGTTGAACCACTCCTGCACGGTTGGATTCGCAAGTTGCCAATTGCCGACGACGTCGGGGCGGTCGGCGCCATACGGCCCCGAGTTCGACGGGTTGCCGTTCACGGTCAGGTTCAAGGGCAGGCCGGTATCGACGGTCACGATCGGTCCGACGCTCCATCCTCCCAGGGCGCCGTTGATCCAGCGGTTCCAATTTGAACCCCAGGTTTTCCCGCGGCCGAAGGGGAGCTCGTACACCGCACTGGCGACGAAGTGCTGCGTCATGTCCTGGCTGGAGACCGAGCGGTCGGCGTCCCAATCGAGCGGGTTTTGCACGCCCGTGGTATCGCCCAGCCCGATGGTCTTCGAATATTGATAGGCGGCCAAGAACGTCAGGCCCTTGGAATAGCGCTTTTCTACCTTGGCTTGGAGTGCGTTGTAGTCGCTATAGCCGTCCTTGGAGATGCGAACGACGTCGGCGAGCGTGATGGTGTCGTCAGTCCCGGGCACGAGCACCGAATGATAGAGGCGGTTGGCGTTCACGTTGCCCGGTTTGGGCGCGGCCGGATTGCCATCGTGCTGCCACCACATGTGGTCCAGCTTGTTGCCGTAGTAGCCGACTTCGAAAAGAATGCCGCCGGGCAGCTCGCGTTGGATATTGAAGTTCCATTCCTGCGACATGGGCCAAACGCCGCTCTGGTCGTAGGAAACCAGTTCGACGTTTTTGGCGTCAGCCGGAGAAAGCTCGGCTGCGGGGAAGCCTTGATTGAGGAACAGCGTGGGATCGTCGGGATTGGTGGTGAGGTTGACGCGCAGGTGGTTGGGCGGGTTGATCTCCATGGACTGCATGCCGCCGGCCGTGGTCAGGTTGGAATAGAAGATCCCATAGCCGCCGCGCAATACGGTTTTGTTATCGGGAAGGCTGTAGGCGAAGCCGAAGCGCGGCGCGAATTGCAGGTAATCCACGCCCTGCAGCGCGCGGTCGGCATAACTGGAGCCCTGCGATCCGGCCGGGACCAACTGTGGATCGGCCGGGTCGGCGTCGATCTCGAAGTTGGCGATTTTGTTGCCCTGGTCCACCGGCGGCTTGTCGAGGTCGTATCGCAGCCCGATGTTCAACGTCAGATGTCGGGTGACCTTCCAATCGTCTTGGACGAAGAAATCGGTGAATGGAGTTCGGAAAGCCAGGTACGCCCAATTCGACAAGCTGGCGGACGCAACATCGCCCAGCAGAAAATCCGCCAGCGCGCTCCCGCCGGTGGCCGAGGCCGGGTTTTGCGTGAATTGGCCGGTGAAATTGAAGATTCCGCCGATCTGCTGCGAACTCAAGAAATTGGTCTGGAGCCAGTACTGCTGGACGCCGAATTTGATGTTGTGCGCTCCATGGCTCCAGGTGAGGTCGGCCGCAATCTGCCGGTCCTCGGTACCCGAGGTGTTCGGCGTATTCGACACACCGAGAGTCGTGAGGCCAGTCAGGGTCATCTCCGACAGGCCCGGATAAGTGTCGTTTACGCCAGGAAGCCCAACCAACGAACTTAGGTTCTGATTACTGCCATAGAACTGGTACATCAGGAGGTAATTCCAGCCGGCGCGCACCGAACCGATCAGAGTCGGCGTGAAGATGACGTTGTAGCCCAATCCAAATCCGCGGCTGCCCACCGTGGATGCGCCGGCGGCAGCGGTGTAGCCGATCCCCGCCTCTTCCGGGAACGCGGCTACCGTCCCATAAATCTGCGTCTGGGAACTGTAGCGGAAGAACAGGTTCTGCTTTTCGCTGATGATGTCGTCGCCACGCACGTCCCAGTGGCGCGGGTCCTGATTTTCCGGGCTCGCATAGACGTAGTTGTTGGTGGCGCCGGACCGGGTGGGAAGGGGATAAAAGTCGAGAACCCTGGCCGCGATCGGATCCCACAACGAAGCCGGAATCTGGTTGCCGGGAAACGGCATTCGCGTATTCGTGGCGCTGTTATACGTCTGGGGGTTGTAGATCGTGGTGGGGAAGATGCCTTCGCGCTCAGCTAGCGTCGGGACGGTATCTACTTCCGTGGCGCTCTCACGAATCCGGCCAATCTCAAAATCGCCGAAAATGAAGAGCTTGTTGCGAACGATCGGCCCGCCCACCGCCGCGCCGAACTGATTGCGCTTGAACGGCGATTTTTCGGTGGCGAAGAAATTCTTAGCGTCGAAATCCTGATTGCGAACGAATTCATAACCCACGCCGTGAATGTCATTGCTGCCGGACTTCAACGTCACGCTGACTACACCCGAGGACGAACGCCCGTATTCGGCCGAATACAGGTTCGTTACCACCTTGAACTCCTGAATGGCGTCCACCGACGGCTTGATGACCTCTTTCTGGTTGCCGTGGTCCGGAAGGATGGTCTGGGTGTTGTTATCGATCCCATCCAGCAGATACGCCGCCGCGGTTCCTGCTTGGCCCCCGATGCTGACGCCAACCTGCGCGCCATTGGAAGCAATGGTTGTAGAGGGAATCGTCCCTGCCGACAGCATCGCAAGTTGAAGATAATCGCGCCCATTGAGCGGAAGGTTGGTGATCTGCTGATTTCCGATCACGGTCCCCACCGTGGCGTCGGCCGTTTGCAGCAGCGGCGCCGCTGCCTCCACGTTCACGGTGTCAGAAACCTGTCCGACTTCGAGCGTGGCATCCACTTCGCG
>JASIGB010000451.1:0-2698 GCA_030045355.1 Bryobacteraceae bacterium | reverse complement strand
GCGCAACACGTATCTGGTATTTTTCGTGGTCCAGCCCATCTTGTTCCTGGCCATCCCGCGCATGGCGACCCTCGGTGCCTACGCGCTTTTCCTGGCCAGTTGGTCCATCATTTACACCATGTACGGCGGCGGATTCGCCACCATTCCCGCGTTTCTCGCCGATATTTTCGGACCGGAAAACGTCGGCGCCATTCATGGCGCGATCCTCACCGCCTGGAGCGCTGCGGCCATCGTCGGCCCGGTCATCATCACCGAGCTGTCCAGCCGCGCCAAGGCCGCGCTCGCGCCGGGATCCAGCCGCGTTCATATTTACGATTCGCCGCTGCAGGTGCTGGCCGCCGGCCTGGTGTTGGGATTCGTTCTGACGCTGTTGATCCGGCCGCTGCGGCGCGAAAATTAATCGGATTCCGATGTAATTCTCAGTTTCAGCACGCGCGCCGCCTCGCTACAATTTTCCTATTGGAGCGTGAATGATTTTCCCCGGCGCCCGTTATCGAGTTCTTTCTCCTCTCCTCACGGTGCGCAAGTACAGCGACGCCCGCGGATTTTTCACCGTGCCGCCCGGCGCCGTTGTGGAAACAGCCGGCGAGCTCCAAGCCGCCGGCTTTGGCGAATTGCTGCTGGTTTTTAGCCGCGATCTCGGCGAGCGCTCGCAGGTTCTGCGATCCGGCATCGCTCCCCCCGGCTGGGCGTCGGATTCTTAGCGAAGCCCGCTCAGCTCGCGCTGATGCCGTGTTGGATCGCGTAGCGCGTCAGCTCGGCCACCGAGTGCAGATTCAGCCGCTTCATGATGAGCGACTTGTGGAACTCCACCGTCTTGGAGGAAATATTCAGGTTGTCGCCGATATCCTTCGCCGAATGCCCCTCCGCCACCAATTGCAGCACTTCCTGCTGGCGGCGCGTGAGCGGCGAACGCTGTTCCGGCTGCTGCAGCAACGCCTCCAGCGATGCCCGGTTGATCAGCGGCGTCAAAAACGGCTTCCCGCGCACCGCGTTCAGAACCGCTTCCTTCAACTCCGGAACCGCCGATCCCTTCAGCACGTAGCCCGAAGCCCCCGCCCGAAACGCAGCCGCCGCGTAGGCCAGATCGCTATGGACCGTCACAAAAACGATCTTCACTTCGGGCATGGTTCTCCGCAGACGCCGTGCCGCCTCCAACCCGTTGAGATTGGGCATCGAAATGTCCATGACCACCACGTCCGGGTGGGAACGTTCGGCCTCCGCAATCAATTCGCGGCCGTCGCTGGTGATGGCCAGCAAATCGAAGTCTTGATCCAGAAGTTTGGCGATTCCGGCCGCCACCAAGGCGTGATCGTCCGCCAGCAAAATCCGAGCGCGTCTCATTTCAGTAACGGGTGCCATTTTCGTATCATAGATCCCGCTGCGAGAATTTTGCTACGCCTCCGGCTGCCGATTGTCATGGCCATTCTCCGGAATCTCGACCACAACCTCTGTTCCAGCGCCGGGTTGCGAGCTGATCTTGAAAGTACCGCCGCAGGCTCGCGCCCGTTCCTCCATGCTGCGCAGGCCCAGGTGTCCTTGCCGTGTGGCGCCGTTGGGATCGAACCCTGTGCCGGAATCCTTCACGCGAAGCTGAATGACGCCATCGGTTCGCGAAAGGCCGACCTCGGCGCTCTTCGCTCTGGCATGCAAGGCCACGTTCCGCAAGCTCTCTTGCACAATCCGGAACAAGCACAGCGCGATCTGCGGATCGACCACTCCTGGCAGGCCGTCGGCGTGAAAACGGACGGGGATATTTTCTCGCTCGCTGAATTCCCGAACGTAGGACTCCGCGGCCTCCGCCAGTCCCAAGTGGTCCAGCGCGGCCGGATGTAATTGATAAGCCATCTGCCGCAGGGACGTTGAAAGTGACTTGATCTGTTCTTGAACCGAGTGGAGCTGCTCCTTCCAATCCTTTGCCTTCTTCGCCGGATCGCCTTTCTCCAGCGAATCGATGTTGAGTTCCAGCAGCGCCAGCCGCTGGTTCAGATCGTCGTGCAGCTCCAGCGCCAGTTTTCGCCGCTCGTTCTCCTGGGCCATCATCAAGCCCGCCCCGAAGGCGCGCAATTCTTCGCTGGATCGCAAGCCGGAAGGATCCCCGTCGCCCCCAGCCGCATCGTCGGCCGCCGATTCCATGCTGGCCCGCGCCGGATCCAGGTCCACCAATACGATCACCGCGCCATCGATTCGGTTGTCCGCGGTCCGATAGGGGCGAATTCGCAGCGAATACGCTCGTCCGCCGTAGTCTTTTACTTCCGCGACTTTCGGGCTTAACGATTCGATCACCTCCAGTACCATCCGGCCCATCTTGGGGATGTCCAAATTCATGTTGATGTCGCTGATCGGCCGGCCCACGTCGGTGGGAATCAGGTTCAGCAGGCGCTGCGACACCGGCGTAAACCGCCGGATCCGCAGATCGTTGCCCACCATGATGATGGGGATGTTCACGTTGCTCAGGATATTCACCAGATCGTTGCTGGACTGCCCCAGTTGTGAGTTGCGTGTTTGCAGCTCGTCGTTTACCGTGTTCAGCTCCTCGTTGGTGGACTGCAGCTCCTCCTTGGCGGTCTCCAGCTCTTCATTGGTGCTTTGCAGTTCTTCGTTGCTGGATTGAATCTCCTCGTTGGCCGAGCGCAGCTCCTCGTTGGACGCCTCCAGCTCCTCGATCACCGATTGCAGATACGCCTTGGTCGCTTCC
>JASIGB010000450.1:0-6888 GCA_030045355.1 Bryobacteraceae bacterium | reverse complement strand
TTTCAGTGACGCGCCGGGCGCATCGATCAGCGCGGGAACGCCGGGATTGGGGAACGGGCGCGGCTCGCCCGAGAGGCCGAACACCTCGCGATAAAACGCCAGCGTCTGATCGAGATCCTGGACCGCGTGGATGTAGTTCAGCATTCCGACGGTGGGCACACCGGTATCGGGCACAGTAGCGCTGGTCTGAGCGAAAGCAACGGTCGAGATCAGGAAAGCAACAGCGAACGTGCGCGTCACTTTTGAACGGGTGCGCCGGAACCCGCCTGCGCGGCCTTTTCGGCTTGTTCTCTCTCCGTCGCGCGCGCGGCGCTCAGCCGGTTGTGCATGGCCTTGTTTCCTTCATGGCAGGCGTACTCGAAAATGCGATAGCCGGGTTCGTGGCGGATGGGGAACTCCACGGTCCAAGGCCGGGTGAAGGTTTTCGGATCGTCAATCGTGACCTGGTAATCGATGATGTCCGGCGCGACGCGCGTGAAGCGCTCGGTCAGCTTCAAGTCTTCGCTATACGGCACGCCGCCCACGTCCACCTTGCCGCCGACGAAATTCGTGGTTTCCACCACCAGCGTGTTGCCTTCCCAATGCCCGCGCGGATCGCCCATGTAGGACCGCAATCCGGGACCGTCGTGTGGGCGGCCATCGAGCGGAATGAGGCGCGTCTCGTGGATCATTTCATAGCGGATCGCGACCAGTCCCGGCTCCTGGATGATCTCGGAACCGTTGCCGTAGATGGAGGGGAAGAACGAGCCGGTGACGCCGCGCGTGATGCAGCGGTCATAGGTGCTGAGATCCACATACGAGGCTGGATCCATGTTGTAATACTGCGGTTGCGAGGCTTTGCGTTTTTGGCCTTCGGGAGTCAGCGGAGGAAGGCGGCCATCGGGAGGGTCGACGATCAGGGACGTCAGATGCGACGCGTGCCGGGCATATTCGATCCACTGGGCGGGAGCCGCGGCCGCATCCACACCCCCATTCTTAACGACAGCCCAGAATCCGGTGGTGGGGCGGATACCGGTATCGATGGTGCTTCTCTCCGACTTCACGTCTTTGGAGCGCTCGGCATATTCTTGGTCGGTCAACAAACGGCGCGTGCCGTCTTGTTTCGCCCGTTCGAGCGGTACCCCGTTCAGATCGTCGGTGGTGTAGACGCCCTGCAGATCCGGATCGCCCCAGGCGGTCTTGGGCGCTTGGTACGTGCCCGAGCCGCTCTGGCCAAAAGCCAACGAGCCAAAAGCTACCGCGGAGACAACGAACAGGTGAGCTTTCATCACGAACTCCTACTTGGTTTTCTTGACGACGTCGCCGTAGAGCAGTTGCTCGGCGAATTCGACGCACTTGAATTCCGTCAACTGAGCGTTCTTCTCAATGTGTTTGTACAACACCAGATGGATTTTCCAGGCCCTAGTGAACACCTGAGGATCTTCGACGGTGGCTTCGTAGTTCATGTGATCGGCGTCGATCAACGAGAAGCGCTCCACCACGTGCAGGTCGTCACTGTGATAATCGCCTGCGCGATCGAACCAGCTTTGGTCGTTGAATCCCGTGTTATCCACGACTAACGTGTCGCCGTCCCAGTGGCCGTTGGCGGTGCCCATCCAGGTGTCGACGGACGCTTCCACGGGCGTTTTCTCCATGTTGATGGTGCGATTCGCGCTCGCATATTCGTAAGCCATCAGGATCACCTTGGGCGTCTGCACGATCTGGAACGGATACGGCATATAATTGGCGCGCGGGATGCCTGCCATGTAACACTTCACTTCCGGATCGTCCTTCCAGCGATTCTTGAAATTGGTTTCCTTCTGCTTCAGGGCTTCGGGTTTGTAGGGGATCTCGCCGCCCTCCACCACGCCTTGGCCGGAAGGGATGGCGCCGACGGCGCCAAGCTGATAGAACGGTCCGGGCGCTGCGGGGTGATCCTGGAGGTCCCAATTGGCGGTACTCATGGTTTGCCAGATGCCGCTCAAATCCGGATGACCGTCGTAAGTGCGCGGCGCGTCGCTGGCGCCGAAAACACTTGCGCTGAGAAGCAAAAAGGTAGCCGGCGCGAAGGGGAACAACTTGAATCGCATTACGCGGCCATTTTATCGCACCGGTTCGTTCTTCACAGTCGGCGGCGTGGCAGCCGGTTGCGTCGAATTCGCGGCGATCAACTGACGAATCAAATCGGCGGTTTCCTTGCGGACGTTGGGCGGGCCGCCGGCGTGGCCGTGCAGTCCGACGCCCAGCGCCATCTCCACCGGCGTGCGGCCCTTGGAGTCCTTGGCGTCGAGCTTGGCGCCGTGCTCGGCGAGGAAACGGACAATATCGTCGGAAGCTTGGGCGCCGTAATGCAGTGGCGTTTCGCCGTGCTCATCGACCGCATTGACGTCGGCGCCCGCGGCCACCAGTACCTTGACGGCTTCGAGCAACTCGCCTTCGCTGGCGTAATCCTTGGTGAAAGCACCGGTGCCGCGACCGAGACCCGCGGCGAACATGAGCGGCGTATCATGTTCTTTCTGGAACGCGTTGGGATCGGCGCCATACTTCAATAGCAATCGCATGGCTTCGGAATCGCCGTTTTTGGCCGCGCGCATGAGCGGCGTGGAGCCTGCATTGAGCGACGGTTCGCCGGGAGTGTGGGCGCGTTCGAGCGTGGGCGTCTTGAGCCCGGCGTTGGGATTCGCACCATGATCGAGAAGGATCTTCATAAGATCGAGTGCGGTCAGTTTGTCGGACGTCGGGTGCGCCGGGTGACCGAACACTTCGCCCAGCGTGTGGATATCGACGGTCGCATAGAGCGCGGCCATACCGGCCGAGTCAGCGATGTTCGGATCGGCGCCGCGCTCTGTGAGCATCGCGGCGGTGTCGAAATGGCCGTTGATGATCGCGATCTCGAGCGCGGTGGTGCCGTCGGGATCGGTGAGATTGAGATTGGCGCCCGCACCGACCAGCGTTTTAGCGGCGTCGAGCGAACCCTGGCGCGCGGCATACATCAGCGGAGTCCAATAGCCGTGCGGCAGGATGGTGAGCACGCCTTCGAGACCGAAGCGGTCCTTTTCTCGCTTAAGCTCGGTGGAGCGCGCGTTGACGTCCGCGCCGTGGGCGATCAGAACCTGCGCAGCCGCGGCGTGGTTTTCCTCCGCGGCCCAAACCAGCGCAGTCTCGCCGTACTCGGTGCCTGTGGCGTTCACGTTGGCCCCGTGTTCGACGAGCAGGCGCACGACGTCCGGATTGCCCGTGCGCGCCGCGGTCATCAGAACGGTGATGCCGCTTGGCAGCGTGGCGTTAGGATTCGCGCCGGCTTTCAGTAATGCTTCGGTCATCGCCGCGTCGCGATTGGTGGCGGCGAGTGAAAGCGGCGTGACGCCGTAGCGATTCGCGATGTTGGGATCAGCGCCCGAGCCCAGCAGGTGCTGCACGGTGGGAAGGTCGTCGTTGTAGACGGCCCAGGAGAGCGGCGTGGTTCCGTCGGCATCGGGAACGTTCACATCGCCAGCGAACGCGAGGCCGGTCGCGATGGCCGCCGTGGCCACGAATCTATACCAGAACATCGGTCTTACCCGTGCTGTCGCCGAAGCTCTCCATCGGCTTGCCGAATTTCTCCGCCACGTTCAGCCAGAAATTTCCGACCGGCGTGCGCGTGGGCAGTTCGATATGGCGATGGCCCGTGCCCACTCCGCCGCCGGCGGCGATCACGGGCAACGGGTCCGTGGCGTGGACGTTGGAATCCGCCATGCCCGCGCCATAGAGGATCAGCGAATGATCCAGCAGCGAACCGTCGCCGTCGGGTGTCGCGCGCAGTTTTTCCAGGAATTTCGCGTACATTCCCACGTAATACGTGTTGATCTTCACGCACTGCGCCATTTTCTCGGGCTTGTTCATGTGATGCGAAACCGAGTGGTGCTGCTCGGTGACGCCGATCTGGGGGTAGGTGCGCTGGCTCAGCTCGCGCGACATCATGAACGTGAAGACGCGCGTGGTGTCGGATTGAAACGCGACGTGCAGCAGGTCGAAGAGCAGCGCCACGTGTTCGTCGAACGAATCGGGAATGCCGATGGGCGCATCCGGCGTATCCACTTGTTGGGCGCTGCGCGCTTCCTGCTTCTGGATGCGGCGCTCGATTTCGCGCAGGTTGTCGAGATAATCCGTCATGCGGGCGCGGTCGCGCGGGCCCAAGCCGCTACCCAGGCTGCTCGCTTCCTGCGTGACCGAATCGAGAATGCTTTGCTCCTTTTCCATGCGGGCTTTGCGCTGCGCTGTGGTGCCGGCGGCGCCGAACAGCCGCTCGAAGACCGCGCGCGGATTGATCTCCATCGGCAACGGCGTGGTAGGCGAACTCCAGGAAATGGTGTTCAGATAGGCGCAGCTAAATCCCGGTGAGCACCCGCCGACGTATCCGGTGAAATCCTCGGTGGCCACTTCGAGCGAAGGCAGCGGCGTGTCCTGCCCGATGGTTTGCGCCACCACCTGATCGATGGTGGTGTTGGCATGTACGTCTTCGGCTTCTGTGCGCTTGGGCCAGACGCCGGTGAGGAATCCCGCCGCGCTGACAGCGTGATCGCCGAACTGGCTGCCCGGGTGGGAACGCGTGAGATTCGTCACCACGATCAGCTTGTCGGCGAATGGTTCGAGCGGTTTCAGAATAGGTGTGAATTCGAAGCCCGCGCCGGCGGTCCTGGGCGTGAGCTGCTGCATGATGGCGCCGTTGGGGAAGTACACCGCGCCGAAACGCATGCGCGGCTTCGCATCGGCTTTGGCCAGCGGTACAAATGCAGGCAGCATCGCATCGAGCAGGGGAAGTGCGACGGTGGCGCCCGCACCGCGCAAAATGGTTCGACGAGAGAGCGATTTCTTGGTAAGAAACATCTAATTATTTTCCTTGTCGATTTTCGGCGGACTGATTTTGTGCTGAGGTGACCGGCGCGGCGTCACCCGAGTGCCCGGCCGTGCGCATTTCAAAAGGCGTGCTATGCACGATGCCCAGCACCAGATCGGTGAACCGGTAATTGTCGCGTGAGGCGTCGTGCAAAATGGCGCGGACGGTGGGCATGTCGCGATAATCCAGGCCGCGGCCGAGCGCGTAAATCATCAACTTCTGGGTCATGGTGCCGGCGAACAATTCCGGACGGCTGACCAGCGCCTGGCGCAGCGAAACCACGCCGTCGATCTTGGCGCCGTCGGCGAGTTCGCCCGAGGCGTCGATGGGATTGCCCGCGTCGGTGGTGCGCCAGGCGCCCACGGCGTCAAAATTCTCCAAGGCGAAGCCGATGGAGTCCATCGTTTTATGGCAGCTCGCGCACACCGGGGCGGCGCGATGCTCGGCCATCTGTTCGCGCATGGTCTTCGGCTTCTGGCCCTCCTGGTTGCCCTTGAGCGGCGGCACGTCGGGCGGAGGAGGAGGAACGGGACTGCCCAGGATATTTTCAAGAACCCACTTGCCGCGAACTACCGGCGAAGTCCGTTCGGCGTGCGACGTCAACGCGAGAATGCTGCCTTGTCCCAAAAGCCCACGCCGCGCGTCGGCGGTGATGGTGATGCGGCGAAAACGCGTGCCGTAAATGTTCGGGATGCCGTAGTGGCGCGCCAGGCGCTCGTTGACGAACGTGTAATCGGCGGTCAGCAGATCGAGAACGCTGCGGTCCTCCTGGATCACGCTTTCAAACAATAATTCCGTTTCCCGTCGAAAAGACTCCCGCAGGTTGTCGTCGAAATCCGGGAACAAATCCGTGTTGGGCTGCACGTTGCGCAGATTGCGAAGCTCGAGCCACTGGCCGGCGAAATTGGAAACCAGCGCTTCAGCCTTGGGATCCATCAGCATACGGCGCACTTGGTGATCCAGAACGGAGGGGTCATGCAGTTTTCCGGCTATGGCCCAATGCAGCAGTTCTTCATCGGGAATGCTGCTCCACAGGAAGAACGAAAGGCGGGAGGCCAATTCGAGATCGGAAACCGAATAGCTTTTGCCGGCGACCGCGTCCACGGGATCGCGTTCGACGCGGAACAGAAATTTCGGACTCGCTAAGATGCGCTCGATTCCGAGCTCGACGCCGTCTTCAAAACCGCCATCGCGCTTGCCCGCGTTATAGAAGGTCAGCAGCGTGTCCACGTCGGAAGGGGTCACCGGCTCGCGATAGGCGAGGCGCGCGAGCGCAGAAAGAATTTGCTTGGCGCAGGCTTCGTCACTCAAATGCTGGCCGGGACGGCAAGTGAAGATGCGCCGCCGGCTGGGAGTCTCGCTCGCGGTAAACGCTCCCGGAGCCTGGTGAAACGGACCGCTGACGGTGAGCGATTGCAGGTGCGGCGAACCGGACCAATCGAAATTATCCACAGAGCTGCGGATGTAGGGCTGCAAGCGGGCGGGCTCCACTTCATCGGGATCTTCGAGGAACGCCACGCTGACGGTGTGCGGGCCGGCTTTCACCGGAATGCGCACGCGCAGCCGCGCTTCCACGGCGTCGCCCGTGTCTGTAGGTTTTTCAAACAGCGATGCAAGGTCTTCGGGCCCGCCGATGGTCGCGATGTGGATGCGCTTGCCGTCTAGCGCCAGTTCGACCTGGTGCGGCGATTCCAGGCCGCGCATGATGTTGAGATTGGTTCGATACAGCCGCGCCTGGAACGTGTACTCGCCATCGAGCGGGAAATTATAAAGGACCAGCGTTCCGCCCACGGTTCCGAGCGGCAATCCGTTGACGCGATGGTCCTGAGAGAGATCTTGACGGATGCGCCAGGTCTCGCTGCCGGGCGGGATGTTCGGATCGCCCACCGCCAAAGCGCCGATTTTCAGCGCGGCATCCAGGTAATGCTCCTGGAGCGCGGGTGAGACGCCGAGGGCGTCAGAAACATTGTCGAATCCGTAGGCGGAATCGTCGGGCGGAAGCAGTGAAGCGGCGTCGATGTTCAGCGCCAGCA
>JASIGB010000449.1:0-5376 GCA_030045355.1 Bryobacteraceae bacterium | reverse complement strand
GCCGCTCGAGCTGCGCTTCCAGTTCCTCGGTCGGAGCCAGATCGAGCAAGGACAAATGGAAATATTTTAATACTAAGTCGAAAACCTGAGGTGAGAGAGTTCGGACGCCCTTCAGCACATTATGAGCATGAGGCTGGGAAATGCCAACCAGACGGGCCAACCTTCGCTCGGTGAGCTCACCATTACGAATTTCATTCCGGACGTAGGCCAGCAGTCTGAGGCGCGCGTCCTGGAAGTTCAAGTTGGCCTCTCCTTGTATTTCAATGTGAAATAGATCCCGGCGGGAATAAGAAAAAGGCGAAGAACAAACACATCACATTCACTAAGTGGAGCCAAGAAGCGAATCTTTGTAAACAAAACAGAGGCTTGGTTTTATCGGACTCTCTCCTTAGCTGGGGAAGGAATTCTTCCCTAGCCTGGGCGCGTGATTGCGTTGACGTGACTGCGAAGCGCGCCGAGACTGGAAATCACGTCGGCTGATATGACCCGCTTGTTATTCCGGGTTTTCCAAAAGGAAGAGAAAAGATGGAATGGAATAGATCCGAAACGCTGGCGCTCGCGGCGCCGGCGTGCAACATTTGCCTGGGCTTAGGATTGCGAATCGGCCGCCATGGGGCGACGCATCCCTGCAATTGCGTGTTACGAGCCATTTTCCGGGCATGTTTTGATCGCTTCCGCGAGTGTGTGAATCGTGAGAAGTACATAAGCCGCGTAACGCTGGATCCGTTACCGGGCAAGGACCGCCGGGGTTCCTGGGGCCGGAAAGACGAAGAATTTGCCGCCGACTTCTGCCTGGTCAGTAAACGCACCTTGACCGGGCACGAGCATCAAATCTTCAAATATCATTTCCTGTTGGGGGCCGATTGGAAGGCCTGTTGCACACGGCTGGGGATGGACCGCGGGAATTTTTTCCACGCCATCTATCGCATCGAGCAGAAGTTGGGCCGCGTTTTCCGGGAATTGGAGCCGTATTCGCTGTTCCCGGTGGACGATTATTTCCACGGTCCTTCCAAAAACGTGACCAGTTGTCTCGCCCAGAAAGAAAACGTGGTTCCGATCCGCAAGCTCGCGGCGCTGCGTGTCTCGGTCCCCGACCAGCGCACGGCGTGAACTGAGCGCCTGGAGCAAGCCGGCCGATTCGAGGCGGACTGCTGGACGGTCCGCCTCATTCAAACTGTTTTTGAAACCCCGCGAACTGCTGCTTTAGCTCGTCGAGTTCGCGCCGCAACTGCGCAACTTCGGTCTCCAGTTCTGCGATCCGGTCCGCGCGTGGAACGGGTGTCATGTGTTCGGGCGCCGGCGGCGGGATCTCGGGTGGTCCCGACAAAAGATGGGCGTAGCGCGCTTCCTTCTCGCCGGGACGTCGAACGAGCTTGGTCACCAGCTCCGGAATGCGCTCCAGCACGGTCTCCACCTCGGCCGTGTCGTCAAAGTGGTGCATGCGATCGGCCCGGGTGCGGAGCTCCCCTAAGGTCTGCGCTCCACGCAGCATCAGCTCGCACAGCAGCGCCAGCTCGCGGCGCCCCAGGTTGAGCTTCTCCGCAAGCCGGTGCCCGTATTTCGTGACGCGACTGCCCGCGCCGGTGATGTTCAGCGACAGTCCCTTCTCGCGCAACGACGAAAGGGTGCGCTCCACGGTCTCTTCGTCGAAATGCACCGCCGGGTCGCGATTGGACTTTTGATTACAGGCGTTCACCAAAGCGTTCAATGACAACGGGTAATACTCGGGCGTCGTGACCTCTTTTTCGAGCAGACAGCCCAGTACACGGACCTCGCCCGAGTCCAGTATTAAATCCATATCAAGCTTCAGTTTGGCACGGGTGAATGGTGGCGTCCTACGCCGCAGGCCCCTGAGCGTCGTCCTCGCGCACTTCCTATGTCACGATGAAGTTCTCACCAGAAGGCGGGAGAATCGCTATCAGCATCTCCAGCAATTGCGGACTCCCACTGGGAGCCCATTCTGTTCGTTTGGGCGCACTGTCGGTCCCACGAACGACAGCGCGCGTCAATTTTGCGCTCATTGGCCCACCTAACACAGCAGGGATACAGCCGCTGGAACCAGCCTACCTTCAATAAGTACCTTCGAGGCGCGCGCGATATGCCGCACTTAGACGCAAGGCATAAGGCATGCCTCTCAGGGCGCCGCCAACTCGATTGAATTCTAAAGTGGATCTGAGATTGCCGTAGCCAGGCGATCGCCGGGCGATCCGGGAGCGCGCTTGGGTTCTGGGCGCGCGGAGGCACGGCTCGATGCCATCAAAGCCTGCTCGAATGATTTACACTGTTAGGGTAGTTTTGGGCTCGAATGCAGTGGACTCGCATCGGCCGTTCAGCCGCTTCGAGGGTACCCCGCTCCGATCCGGGGATCAGGATCGCCTGCGGGGCTTTCTGACTTACAATAACGACACCGTACGGCCGCCTGGACACGCGAGCCGGAACTGACCCTGTGAACGCGTGTTGATGATGCGCGGAAAGGAGGAGCCGCAACTCGGCATGTCTGCACGTATTCTCATCGTCGAGGATGAACGGGTCACGGCCGAAGATCTGAGCGAGATTCTGACGGATCTCGGATACAGCGTGACGGCCACGGTTTCGAGCGGCGCCGAAGCCATCGCTCAAGCCGAAGTCAACCCTCCCGATATCGCGCTCATGGATATTCAGATCCATGGAGATATGGATGGCGCTCAGACCGCGGTGGTCCTCCGCCGGCGCTTCAACATTCCGGTGATTTATCTGACCGCCCACGCCGACGGGGAGACGGTTGCCCGCGCCAAGGATGCCGGACCGCTCGGTTACATCACCAAGCCGTTCCAGGAAGCATCGTTGCAGGCGAGCATTGAAGTCGCGCTCCACCGGCATCGGGAGGAGCTGAAGGCCCGCGCTAATGAGGAATTGCTGGCTTCCACCTTGCAGGCGATCTCGGAAGGCGTCGTTTCCCTGAATGCGCAGGGCGCGATCACTCTGTTGAATACGGCGGCTGAAGGCTGGACCGGCTACGGGAGCGCAGAGGCCTTGGGACACCCGGCGGAAGAGATCCTGCAACTCGCGGGCGATCCAAGCGGCCAGGCAGCCAAGCCTTGGGAGCAGGTGCTTTCCAGTGGTTCGCTCGTAGAGCTGCCGCCGGACGCCGTTCTCCGGTCGCGAGACGGCGAGAAGCGGCCCATCAGTGGCACCGTGGCGCCGATTCGCGATCACAAAGGTCAGGTGGCGGGCGCGGTGCTGGTGTTTGGGCGCACCGGCGAGCCAGGCAAGCCAAGCCGCCCGGCGCCGGTGGCCTTCCTTGCCAGCGAGCACGGCATCGACCTGGGAAATTTCAAGATGATCGCCGTTTCGCCTCTCATGAAACAACTCCTCAGCTTCGCGCGGCGGGTGGCTCAAAGCGAGGTCTCCACCATCCTGCTGGAGGGCGAAAGCGGTACCGGAAAAGACATTGTGGCCCAGTTCCTGCACTACTATGGCCGCCGGCACGAAGGCCCCTTCGTCGCTTTGAATTGCGCCGCGATCCCGGAAACGTTGCTCGAAAGCGAGCTGTTCGGTTATGAGAAGGGGGCCTTCACCGACGCACGCACGCCGAAAGCGGGAATTCTCGAGATCGCCTCCGGAGGATCGATTTTCCTGGACGAAATTGCCGAGATGCCGTTGCCTATCCAAGCCAAGATGTTGCGCGTGCTCGAAGAGCAGTGCTTCCGCCGGCTGGGGGGAATCAAGGACGTGCAAGTGGATGTGCGCGTCATCGCGGCCACCAACCGCCGGCTCACGGACGCCATCGAGGATGGCCGCTTCCGTCTGGACTTATACTATCGCCTCAACGTGATCCAGCTCTCCATCCCCGCTTTGCGCGACCGGCGCGAGGACGTTCTGCCGCTCGCCGAGCACTTCATTCGCGTCTACAACGAAAAATTCAAGCGCCATGTCCAGGGGCTCTCTCACGCCGCCGCTGCTGCGCTCATGTCGCACTCCTGGCCGGGCAACGTGCGGGAGCTGCGTAACGTCATCGAGCGAGCGATGGTTTTGGAGGAAACGGAACGTATCCAGGTCTCCAGTCTGTACCTTGCTTCAAGCGGCGGCGCCCTGACCCGTCCTGCGGCCACGGCCGAGGAACCCGAACCACCCTTTCAAGCCAGTCTCGCCGAAGCCGAGAAGAACATGGTCATCAAGGCGCTCCAAAAGGCCGGAGGCAATCAAACCCGCGCCGCCGTCCTGCTGGGCGTCACTCGCGATACTTTGCGTTACAAGATGAAGAAGTTCAACCTGCGCTGAATCCACCGGTACCGGTTTACGTAACTGGAATGTTGTTCCCGTGATCTATAGATTAGCCGCGAGGTAGGGGAACTCGCGGAACGCATGTGCTGTGCGTAACCGTGAGATCCAAGGATCTACCTCAAATCATGATTTATCGCAAACTGGGAAGAACTGGGGAACGAGTCTCGGCGATCGGCCTGGGAGGTTACCACCTGGGACTTACGCCCGACGCGCCCCAAGCGATTCGCATCATCCGTAGCGCGATCGACCGCGGGATCAATTTTCTCGATAACTCGTGGGACTACAACTCAGGCGAAAGCGAGCGCCGGATGGGCGCGGCGTTGCGCGACGGCTATCGCGACCAGGTCTTCCTCATGACCAAGTTCGACGGGCGCACCAGGAAAGCGGCGGCCCAGCAAATCGATGAATCGCTCCAGCGCCTGGAAACCGATCACCTGGATTTAGTTCAGTACCACGAAAATATCCGCATGGAAGACGCCGACCGGTTCTTTGCACCTGGCGGAGCGCTCGAAGCCGTGCTCGAGGCCAAGAAGGCCGGTAAGGTTCGATTCATCGGATTCACCGGACACAAGGACCCCGTCGTGCATCTGCGGATGCTCGAAGTAGCGGCCGAACGGAGGTTCCGTTTTGACACCTGCCAGATGCCGCTCAACGTAATGGACGCGCATTTTCGCAGCTTCGGACGGCATGTCCTGCCGAAGCTGGTGGAGCAGGGCATCGGCGTGCTGGGCATGAAGCCGCTGGGCGACGGCCACATCCTGCAGTGCTCCGACGTCACCGCTATCCAGTGCCTGCATTACGCTCTCACCCTTCCCACCTCGGTGGTGATCACGGGCTGCGAAACGATGGAGCGGCTGGAGCAGGCTCTGCATGCGGCGGAAACCTTCCGGCCGCTCAGCAACGAGCAGGTGACACAGATCCTGGCTAAGACCAAACCCTTCGCCGACGCGGGACGCTGCGAGCCGTTCAAGATCACCGCCCTGTACGACAGCACCGCGCAACATCCCGAGTGGATGGGCGAGGAGGCCGGCCCGAGCGACATGGCGCCGGCCGGCGCGCCAGCTAGTGAGTCAGTGCATAAATAACGTAGTTCACGCCGATTCGAATTCCTAG
>JASIGB010000040.1:0-12654 GCA_030045355.1 Bryobacteraceae bacterium | reverse complement strand
CTATCTGGTTTCCACGCCCGAGCTGCCCAGCCTGCACCTGGCGCGCAAGGCCGTGAACCTGCTCGATCACCTGGGCTTCCCCAAGGAACGTTTTCAAATCCTGATGAACCGCATCGACCGGCGGGATGAGATCGCCGGCTCCGACATCGAGCGCCTGTTCAACTGCGCCATCGATGCGCGGATTCCCAACGACTATTTTTCGCTGCATCGCGCCGTGACCCTGGCCAGCCCGTGGACGGGCATTCCGAGTTGGGCAAAGCGGTGGAGAACCTGGCCCACCGCCTCACCGGCGGCCGCGCGCCGGACCGCAAACGGGCGGGTTTGGCGGATCTGCGCGTCGCCACAACGCCCGCTTCGTGAGGACGAGCCCATGAACAGCGTCCATCGAAAATCCTATGTTTCCTAACCTCGAAACCAAATCGACGCCCCAAATCAGTTGGGAGCAAAGACTGCTCAAAAACGGCGGCAAGTCGCGCGGCGCGCTGAAGCCCGAATATCAGGAGCTAAAGTTCACCCTGCACCGCAAGCTGGTGGACAAGATCAATCTGGAGGCGTTGGCCACCATCGACAATCAGCGCGTACGCAGCGAGGTGCGCCAGGCGCTGATCTCTCTCATCGATTCCGAGCCGACGTTGCTCAGTTCGCTCGAAAAGCAGCAGATTTGCGACGAGGTCCTGGACGAAGTGTTTGGACTGGGGCCGCTTGAGCCGTTGTTGCAAGACCCGACCATCTCCGACATCCTGGTCAACACCCACAAGCAGGTGTACATCGAACGCAAGGGGCTGCTGGAGCTGACCACGGTCACCTTCCGCGACGCCCAGCACCTGCTGCGAATCATCGACAAGATCGTTTCGCAGGTCGGCCGGCGCGTGGACGAATCCAATCCCATGGTGGATGCGCGATTGAGCGACGGTTCGCGCGTGAACGCCATCATCCCGCCGCTGGCCGTCGACGGGCCGCTGCTGTCGATCCGCCGCTTCTCCACCGACAAGCTGATGCCCCCGGACCTGGTGGACCGCCGCGCCATGACCCCCGGCATGATGGAGCTGCTCGAGGCGGCCGTCAAGGCGCGCATGAACATCATCATCGCCGGCGGCACCGGAGCCGGAAAGACGACACTGCTTAACGCGCTGTCGGCCTTCATCTCACCCAAAGAACGCATCGTCACCATTGAAGACGCCGCCGAGTTGCAGTTGAAGCAGCCGCACGTGGCGCGTCTGGAAACCCGGCCTCCCAACCTCGAAGGCCACGGCGCGGTGCGGCAGCGCGAACTGCTGGTCAACAGCCTGCGTATGCGTCCGGACCGCATCGTGGTGGGCGAAGTGCGCGGCGAAGAGGCGCTCGACATGCTGCAGGCCATGAACACCGGCCACGACGGCTCGCTGACCACCGTCCACGCCAACAGCCCGCGCGACGCGATCTCGCGCCTGGAGGTGATGGTTTCCCTCGCCAGCGCCAATATGCAACTGGTCTCCATCCGCCAGCAAATCTCCAGCGCCGTGCATCTGCTGGTGCAGGCTTCGCGCCTCTCCGACGGCTCGCGCCGGGTGATCAACCTCACCGAAGTCACCGGGATGGAAGGCGAGGTGATCACGCTGCAGGACATCTTCGTGTTCGAAAAGCGCGGTCTGAACCCGGACGGCCGCGTGGTGGGACGCTTTGCCGCCACCGGCATCCGGCCCAAGTTCTACGAGAAGCTGCTGGCCGCCGGCATCCGCTTGCGGGCCGACCTGTTTGACGAGGTGGTGGAGGTTTGAACCTATGTTTGTGATGATCGCCATCGCGGCGTGGGCTTGCGCCCTGGTCATTTGGTGGATCTGCTCCAACGCCTTCCGCCATTCGGATCTGGACAAGCTGAAGAGCCGGCTGGTGGGCAGCACCAAGGCCAAGACGCCCAAGGCTGCCGCGGGCACGGGCTCGCTGATCCACACCGAAGAAAAAAACGTGCTGCTGGCGACCCGCTTTCTGCGGCGCTTCCAACTGCAGACCAAGCTGCAGGAGCTGATCGAGCAGGCCGGGATGAAGTGGAGCACCCACCGGCTGGTGAACACGTGCCTGGTGGCGGTGGTGGCGGCGGGCGCGCTGGCCTGGATTCTGCTGCCCGCCCAACTGCAACGTTTCTTCTGGATCCCGGCCGTGGCCGGGGGCGCGTTGCCGGTGTGGTTCGTGGTGCGCAAGCGCCGGGCGCGCCTGCGCCGTTTCGAAGAGCTGTTTCCCGAGAGTCTCGAATTCGTGGCCCGGTCGATGCGCGCCGGGCACGCTTTCTCGGTGTCGCTCGAAATGATCCACCGCGAGTTCCAAGAGCCGCTGGCGGGGGAATTCCGGCGGACTTTCGAGGAGCACAATTTGGGGTTGCCGCTGGACGTCGCGCTGCAGAAGCTGGCCAAGCGCGTGCCCCTGCTGGACGTGCATTTCTTCGTTTCAGCGGTACTGCTGCAAAAGCGCACGGGAGGCAATCTGGCCGAGATTCTCGACAAGCTGGCCTACGTGATCCGGGAGCGCTTCAAGCTGCGCGGCCGCATCCGGGCCATCAGCGCACACGGGCGCATGACCGGCATCGCGCTCAGTTGCATTCCGATCGGCGTGGCGGTGTTGATGTTCTACACCAACCCGGACTACGTGCGTTTCTTCTTCCTCGACGACGTAGGGAACCTCATGCTGGGCTGCGCCGTCGGTCTGCAGATCATCGGGTATCTGGTCATGAAGAAGATCACGAAGATCGAGGTCTAACGCCATGCCCTTTCTATTCAGTCTCGTGATTTTCGTGGTCTTCGCGGCCATCTTTTCCATCGGCGGGGTGCGGTTGTGGGTGAAACCGAAGGAGGCCATCGAGCGCGTGGCCGGCACGGGCATCGGCACCCACGAATCGGCTCCCGTCCATCCCAGCCTGCTGTTCCACGATCTGATCAAGCGGCTGGGCAACGTGGTGCCCGCCTCGCCCAAGGACGTGACGGTGATGCAGCGGCGGCTGATTCGCGCCGGATACCGCAACCCCAATGCGCTCAAGATTCTCTATGGCGCCAAAGCGCTGTTCGCGGTCTTGCTGCCGGTGGCGATGACGGTGGCCGTGTTGAATTCTTCGGCGCAGCAAGGCAATAAGGTCTTCGCGGTTCTGGTCGCGGTCGCGGTCGGGTTTTTCGGCCCCAATGAGTACGTGCGCATGGCGGCCAAGCGGCGCCAGAAACAGATCCAGCGCGGATTGGCCAACTCGCTCGACCTGATGGTGGTGTGCGTGGAGTCCGGCCTCGGCCTCGACCAGGCCATCATGCAGGTGTCCAAGGAGCTCGAACATGCGCACCCGGAGATCAGCGAAGAGCTGGCCATCGTGAACCTGGAACTGAAGGCGGGCAAGCGGCGCGCCGAGGCGCTGCGCAACCTGGCGGACCGGACTGCGGTCGAAGATCTCAAGAAGCTGGTGGCGGTGCTGATCCAGGCCGACCGCTTCGGGACCGGCGTGGCGCAGAGTCTGCGCGCGCACTCCGATTACATGCGCGTGCAGGCCCGCCAGATCGCCGAAGAGAAAGCCGCCAAGCTGGGCGTGAAGCTGGTGTTTCCGATCTTCTTCTGTATTTTGCCGTCTCTGTTCGTGGTGACCGTGGGTCCGATGGTGATGAAGATCATGCGCGAGTTGCTTCCCATGATGAACAACATGTAAAGGCGACTCGTGGGGAGCGGACTATTTTTTTGGGGGAAAGGAGAAAAGCGATTATGGATAGCTCAATGATTCGCATCGTATGCGCGGTACTGGCGGTCCTGTTTCTGGGACTGATCGTGCTGCGGCGCAAAAAAAGCGCCGAATAACGCGAGCGAGGAAAGCGCTGGGGCCGCGAGCGAGGGCGCCGGCGACGCCGAAGCCCACGGGCGCACGGGCGCGCGAGTCTCCGAACAGCCGGCCGAGCCGCCCCGGCGCCGCGTGCGCTTCGGCGCACAGAGCGAGTTTTTCGTTTGGCTCTCTGGTTGGGGAGCGGGCGCGGGGCGGGCCGCGCCAGGATGCAGACCCGGAGTAGTGGGAAGGCTGAGAATCTGACGTTTTTGGAGCAAATCGTTATGCTGAAGTCAATTGGGTGGAAAATGGTTTTGGCCGCAACACTGGCGGCGTCGGCCTGGGGAGGAACCTTTGGAACCGTGGTGTCTATCGGGGGCGAAGCCTCGGACCTGGCGCTGGATGAGGCGCGCGGCGTGCTCTATATCGCCGACTTCACCGGCAATCAAATCGACGTGATGTCGCTTGCGACGAATACGATCCAGACGTCGATTCCCGTCGCCGCGCAACCCAGCTCCATCGCTTTGTCGCCGAATGACCAGTACCTGGTGGCCACCAACTTCGGGAATGCAGCCGCTCCGGGATCTCCCACCAACGCGCTGACAGTGATCAACCTGACGACCCAGGGAGTGCAAACCTTCTCGCTCGGAAATCCGCCGATTGGGGTGGCCTTCGGCTCCGATGGACTGGCGCTGGTGGTCACCACCACGGATTTCCTGCTGTTCGATCCCTCGACCGGCGCCACGCAGGAGTTGGCGACGCTGGCCAACGTGGTGGCCAACACGCTGCCCGTGGCCCCGGCCAATTTCCCCGCTGATATCACAGCGGCCTCTGTGGCCGCCTCGGCCGACGGGCAGTATATCTATGGCATCGGCGGATCCACCGGCACCGTCACCTTTTACTACGACGTCAGCAGCAAATCCGTTTTCCCGGGCGGGATCGTGACCAGCACGGGGCTGCTCGGACCCCGCGTGGCCAGCGTCAATAGCAACGGCACGCTCGCCATGGCTGGGTGGGTCATGCTCAGTTCGTCGGGATTCGTCAACTTTTTCCCGGAGCACACGAACCAGTTCAGCGTGGGCAGCACGGCTTTCGACGACAGCCGGGGGTTGCTGTACGCCCAAATTCCCATGGTAGTGGGTGAAGCGCCCACCCTGATGGTGGTGACAGAGAACAACCTCACCCTCCAGCAGCGCTTAAACCTGCCCGAGAATCTAACCGGTAAGTCCGTACTGTCCAGCGACTCCAACACCCTCTATGCGATCTCGGAAAGCGGCGTCACCGTGATGCCCGTCGGCGGTCTGGCGCAGCAGCCGCGGGTTACGGCGCAGCAACAGGACATGGTCTTCCGCGGCAGCGTATGCAATCCCGGAGTACAGACCCAGCAACTCACCATCGCCGATCCGGGCGGGAACAACACGGGGTTCGGCATCGTATCCGATACGCCCGGAGTCACGGTCTCTCCGGCATTTGGGGTGACGCCGGCCGTGGTGACTGTGTCGGTGGATCCCACGGCATTCCTGGGACAGACCGGAACCGTGGTGGCTCATCTGGACATTGCCTCCGGCGCGGCCATCAATGTCATCCCGCCCGTGCGGGTGCTGGTGAACGACGCCGGGCCCAATCAGGTCGGCAGTTTCATCGACATTCCGGGAACGCTCACCGATATTTTGCCCGATCCGACACAGAGCCGCTTTTATGTTTTGCGCAGCGATCAGAATGAGGTTTTGGTCTTCGATGGAACCAATTATTCCCAGATCGCCGCGCTTCCCACCGGCAATCAGCCCACGAGCATGGCGATCTCCTACGACCAGCAGTACCTGCTGGTGGCCAACCAGGGCTCGCAGCTGGTGAACGTTTATTATCTCGACACTCTGCAGGAATCCTCACCGATCCTTTTGCCGTCCGGGTTCGTGTCCTACTCCATCGCTTCCTCCTCCAACGCCACGCTCGCGCAGGGCGGCTATTACGATGGAACGTTTCACATTCTGCAGCTCGATATCCCCTCGCGCTCGGCCACCGAGCTGCCTACGCTCGGCGTATTCAGCAACTCCACCAACGCCAACACCGTGATGACGGCGTCGCAGAATGGCTCCTCCATTTTCATCGCCCAGGCGGATGGAACAGTCTATCTGTACGATGCCAACTCGAACTCCTTCACGGTTTCGCGGCAGGATTTCACTTCGCTCTCCGGCCCTTACGCCGCATCGGCTTACAATCAATACGTCGTCGGCAACAACCTTCTGGATTCCTCCCTGGTTCCGGTGATGCAGTTTGAGACCACCACCGGCACGCCGTCGGGCTTCGCATTCGTCAACGAGACGGGCTTCCGCAGCAACGCACCGGTTCTAACGAGCAGCACGTCTTCGAGCAGCACAACGACGACGACCACCACCACGACCAGCAGCAGCCAAAGCACGGCGCCGGGTGTCATCGAGCGCTTCGACATGACTAATCCAACCGGATCGGTCAGCAACGGCACCGCGATGGTGGAAGCTCCGCTGCTCGGCACCACGACTTCGCCCTTTACCCGCACCATCGCACCGATGTCGGATCAGAGCGCCATCATGAATCTGACGATCTCCGGGGTCACGATTGTGCCGTGGAACTATAATGCGTCGGTCACTCCGCCCGAGATCTCGGCCGTGGTCAATGCGGGCGACGGAGGAAGCGACATTGCTCCGGGCGGGCTGATCTCAATCTACGGAAGCCAATTGAGCCCGGTCAACATGGTCAGCTCGGAAATTCCATTGCCGACAGCCTTGGCCAATAGCTGCCTCACGATCAACGGGCAGCCGGTGCCGATTCTCTTCGTTTCACCCAGCCAGGTAAACGCCCAGATGCCCGTCCAGGCGGTGGGCGATGTCACTCTGATCCTGCGAACGCCGGGTGGCCAGAGCAGCGACTACAACCTGGTGATTCAGCCGGTCGCGCCCAGTATCTTCCTGGCGACGGTGGGTTCTGAAACCAACATTCCCACGGTGGTGCGCGACGACGACAACGAATTGGTCACACCCTCGCACCCCATTCACCGGCAATCGAACACGCCTTTGACCATTTATCTGACCGGGCTCGGTCCTACTGCGCCTCAAGTCGCGGCCGGAATGCCAGGGCCTTCCAATCCCTTGGCCACCACCGACGAGCAGCCCACGGTTACGCTCGGAGGCGTCAATCTTCCCGTGCAGTTCTCGGGGCTAGCCCCCGGCCTGGTCGGCGTCGACCAGATCAACGTCTCGGTGCCTTTCAGCGTGCCGGAAGGCATGTCTGTCCCCCTCGCGATTACGCAAGGAACGGTCACCACAACGGTGCCGGAACGCGTGGTGGATTAACCGCGGAAATCAAAAAAAGAGAGAGATCCTAATGAGACATTTTCTGCCGTTCATGATTTTGGCGTGCGCCGTGGCGACTCCGGCGGCGTTCGCCCAGAAGTGGGAAGTCGGCTTCGGGGCCGGCGGCTCCTTCCTCACCTCCGAAACCATCTCCAATCCGGCCGGCAACGCCAGCGTCACCCGCAATCCCGGTTTGGCCCTCAGCGCCTGGGCGGACAATACCATCGGCAGCGGGCTGTTCGGCGGCGAGCTGCGCTACGACTACGAGATGGGCGATCTGAAGCTGTCCCAAGGCGGGACCAGCACCACATTCGCCAGCCGCAGCAACGCGGTGCACTACGATTTTGTGTACAACTTCACTTCCTCGGAATCCGCGGTGCGCCCCTACATCGAGGCCGGCGGCGGTGTGAAATGGTACTCGGGCACCGGCACCGAGCAGGTTTATCAGCCGCTTTCCAACTACGCCGTGTTTAGCGACGTCCGCGATATGCGGCCGCTGGTCTCGGTGGGCGCGGGGGTGAAATTCAACATCGCCAAGTCCGTGCTGCTGCGCCTGGAAGTTCACGATTATCTGACGCCCTTCCCCAGCACGCTCATTGCGCCGGTTCCGCCTTCCACGGTAGGCGGCTGGCTCAACGATTTTGTCATCTCGGCCGGCCTCGGCTTTGGCCTGTAATTGGGTATCTGGAAACCCGGCTGGCAATCCCAGCCGGGTGCAAGTCCGCGCCCGGTCTTAACTCATGCCTCTTTCCAGCGGCTCCTCGGTGACGGCGGTCCTGATCATCGCCTTCGGACTGTTCGTGATGTACACCCAGTGGAAGAATTGGTTCGACAATAACTTTTCGGTGATTTTCTACGTAGCGTTCTTCGCCTTCATGAAAAGCGTCGACGGCGTAGTCCCGAACTGGCTGATGCTGGCCGGTTTCGGATTGGCGCTGGTCCTGCGATTCGAATTTATGAACAACGGGTTCACCAAGGTGGTCAAGTATCTCGAACTCGGCGCCCTAGGGACGATGCTTTACCTGTCGAGCACCATGCTGGTGCGCTTCTAGCCCCGGTCGATTCGTTCTCATCATTTCTCCACCGGCAGCCCCGAAGCCTGATAGGCCCGCCATCCGCCATCGAGAGAAATCGCGTTGCGATAACCCATCTCGCGCAGTGCGTCGGCGGCCAGCGCCGAGCGGTACCCTCCGCCGCAATACAGCACCAGCCTGGCGGCCTTGTCCGGCACCCGCGTCTCGATGTCGCGCTCGATAATTCCCTTCCCTAAGTGCAGAGCACCGGCGGCGTGCCCGGCGTCCCACTCGTCGTTTTCGCGGGTATCGATCAGGATGTGCTCCTCGCCCGCCGCCCGCATGCGTTGATATTGGGCGATATCGATCTCCCGGATGCGGCTCTTGGCCGCGTTTACCAGCGCCAGGAAGGCGGGATTGTGATGTTTGGGTGCGCTCATGTTCGCCTGCGGTGTTTCAACCCATCCGCTCGATGCGCGCGCCTACGCGCGCGAGCTTTTCCTCGATTCTCTCATAGCCCCGGTCGATGTGGTACACGCGATCGAGCCACGTCTCGCCGCGCGCCACCAACCCGGCCAGCACCAGCGAGGCGCTGGCTCTCAGATCGGATGCGATCACCTGCGCCCCGGTCAATTCGGGCACTCCAGCCACGATCGCCTGCCTCGCCTCCACGCGAATATTGGCTCCCATGCGCGCCAGCTCCTGGGTGTGCATGAAACGGTTCTCGAAAATCGTTTCTGTGATGAAGGAGATTCCTTCGGCCAAGGTCATCAGCGCCATGTATTGGGCTTGAAGATCGGTGGCGAATCCCGGATACTCCTCCGTGGTGATATCGACGGCGCGCAAGCGCGAGGCGGCCCGGACACGCAGCGCGCCGTCACCTGCCGCGGCCACATCCGCGCCCGCCTGGCGCATCTTCAGAACCAGCGCCTCCACGTGTTCGGGAAGAAAATGGGACACCACCAGGTCGCCCTGTGTAATCGCACCCGCGATCAGGAACGTGCCGGCTTCGATGCGGTCCGGAATGATGGTATGTTCGGCGCCGTGCAGGCTGGAAACGCCGCGCACGCGAATGACGGAGGTGCCCGCTCCCTCGATCTTCGCGCCCATCTTGTTCAACAGCGCGGCCACGTCCTGGACTTCCGGCTCGCGCGCGGCGTTACTGATCACCGTTTCTCCTTCCGCGAGCACCGCGGCCATCAAAACGTCTTCGGTGCCCGTGACGGTGATGCGGTCGAAATGGACGTGCGCGCCCTTTAGACCGTGCGGCGCCCGCGCTTCCACGTACCCATGCGCGTGGTGGATCTCGGCCCCCAGTTGCTCGAGCGCAGACTCGTGCAGATTGATGGGGCGCGCCCCGATCGCGCAACCGCCGGGCAGCGATACGCGCGCCCGCCCCGTGCGCGCCACTAACGGGCCCAGAACCAGGCTGGAAGCGCGCATGGTCTTGACGACTTCATAGGGCGCCTCCGGCTGAGCCAGATCGGCGGCGCGAACTGTTACGCCATCCGCGACGTCCAATTCGGCGCCGGTGTACCGCAGCAATTGCTGCATGGTCCCGATATCCCGGACCGGAGGGACACGCCGCAGCTTCACGGGATCGCTCGTGAGCAGACACGCCGCCAGCGCAGGCAGTGCGGCGTTTTTCGACCCGCTGACCTCGATTTCACCCTGAAGGGGCACGCCGCCCTGGATTCGGAACTTATCCATAATTAGGTGGTCCCCTTTAGGGCCTCGGGTTTGAGGGCTTCGGAAATCCGGCCCTGCGCGCGAGCCAGGCGCGCTTCGGCGGCGGCGCGGTCGAGCGAGAAGCGCGCCATCACGATCGCCACCGGCACGCTATCGCCGGCCTGGCGCAGTAACTCGCCCGCCCGCTCGTATTCCAGCGCCGTATTGGACACGATAATTCGCGTCGCCCGATCACGGAGTTTGGCATTGCGCGGCTGCACGTTCACCATTTGATTCCCGAAAACATAGCCCAGACGAATCATCACCGCGGTGCTGATCATGTTCAGTACCAGCTTGGTGGCAGTGCCGGCCTTCATGCGCGTCGAGCCGGCCACCACCTCGGGCCCCACCAGCGGCGTGATCGCAATGTGCACGCGCGCTGCCAAGGGCGAATCGGGCGTGCAACTGATGCCCACCGTCAGTGCGCCGCGTCCGTTCGCAGCTTCCACGGCGCCGATCACGTAGGGTGTGCGGCCGCTCGCGGCGATTCCCACCAGCGCGTCCCGGGCCGTAAATCCGCGGGCGGCCAGATCGCGCCTTCCCGCTTCGGGATCGTCCTCGGTGGCTTCGCTGGCGCGCGTAAGCGCCGGTTCGCCGCCCGCGATGATTCCCTGCACCAGGTCCGGTGCGACATGAAAGGTGGGAGGACATTCGGCGGCGTCCAGAACTCCCAACCGGCCGCTGGTACCGGCCCCAATGTAGAACAACCGGCCGGCGGCCCGGAGGCGCTCCGTGATCCGCTCGACAGCCTCCGCAATACGCGGAATTTCCAGAGCCACCGCTGGAGCCACCTTGCTATCTTCTTGATTAATAACGAGAAGGGCCTCGGCGACGGATAAAGTATCAATCCGTTCCGAGGCCGCGTTTGACTGCTCCGTCAGGAGCCTTTCCAGATCCGTGGGATTCAGGGGACTTAGACGCTAAAGGAGCTGCCGCACCCGCAGGTGCTCTTCACATTGGGATTGTTGAACTTGAACCCGGAGCCTTCCATGGTTTCGACGTAATCCACCTCGGCGCCATCCAGGTACAACAGGCTCGCCTGATCGATAAAGACCCTCAAATCGTCGAAATTGTAGGTCTTGTCCAGCATGTTGGGCGTATTCTCGAACGCCATGGAATAGCTGAATCCGGAGCATCCGCCGCCCACCACCGCGATGCGGAGCCCGGCTGGCTTGGGATCCTGCGATCCCAGAATCTCCTTCACCTTACTTACGGCCGTTTCGGTCAGTTGAACCATCGAAGATCTCCTGTTAGCTGAACTGGCTACACGTATTATCGCTTGAACCCGCGCCCATCGCAAGGCAAGCCAAACCTCAGTTAGTGAGATGCTAAACTCGCCAGTAGGATGCACACCTAGGATGCCAACCAGGCGCATTCTTGTCCGCCCGTACCGGGGACCTGCCGCGGGTCCGCAACTTGCTGCAACCTTAGGCGCTTGGCGCACGTCTGGCAGGGTGTATGAGCGGCATTGCTGGCGCACTTCCCTTCCCCGTGGCCGGCGGCCGGACGCTACCGGCATCCGGCGCCCGGGATCAGGCCAAAACCAGAGTGGATCACCGGAATTCTGAAGAGGCCGCGCTGGTCAGGCGCGTGCAGGCCCGGGATGAAATGGCGTTCCGCGAGATCGTGGAGCGTTATCAGGCCAAGGTATTCTCCATCATCTACGGCATTCTGCGCAACCACAACGACGCCGAGGATATCGCGCAGCAGGTTTTTGCCAAGATCTATTTTTCGATCCAGAGTTTCGATTTCCGCAGTTCGCTGCTCACCTGGATTTACAAAATCACGGTGAACGAATGTTACGACTATCTGCGCAAAAAACGCGTGCGGAAGCTGGTGTATGAAAGCGATTTTTCCGAGGAAGACGCGCAGCGCATGCAAAACAGCGAGACCGCGACGGAACAGGCTCCGGCCGTGGATGCGCAACTGGCGCGCAAGGACCTGGTGGTAAAACTTTTGGCCAAACTGTCGAATGAAGATCGAACGTTGCTGCTGCTCAAGGAAGTGGAAGGGCACTCTGTAGAAGAGCTGTCGCGGATGACGGGCATGAACGAAAACACCATCAAAGTGAAGTTGTTCCGCGCGCGACAGAAGCTGCTGAAGGTGGCCCAGCGCTTGACACGGGGTTCGCAAGCGCTCGGCTGACACTAGCACCGATGGTACGAACGTAAGTTAACGTAAGGTAATGTAAGTTGATGTAGCAGCGCTCGTGTGATAGAACAGTTGGAACGTTGTCTTGGGTGAAACGGACGAATCGATCCGTAAGAAGTTAAGAAATAAAGTTAAGCGGTCTTTTTTTGAGGGAAGAGGTCATGCATCCACAAATCAGGCAGAACCTCGAAGATTATCTGCGAGGTGGTCAGCAGCACGATTCAGGGCTTCCGGAAGAATTTCAGGCGCACTTGGGAGAGTGCGCCGAATGCGCCCGCGAGTTGCAGTCGCTCGCCGAGCAGGCGCGTTGGTTGCAATCGCTCCGGAATGAACCAAGCCTGAATGAACAAAACATGAATGAACAAAACCTGGAGCCGCGCGCCGGCTTCTATGCCCGCGTGGTCGAGAGGATCGAACGGCGCATCGAAGCGCAGCGGGCCTCCTTCTGGGCGCCCTTTCTCGAGCGGAAGTTCGGGTTCCGGCTGGCGGTGGCTTCGGCCGCGCTCGTCGCACTGCTCGGAACCTATCTGGTAACCAGTGAGCCCGCCGGTCCGGAATTCGCCTCCGCGCCCGCGGTGGTCTACACCGGCGATTCAGGAGCTGCGCAAACCGTAGCGGGGCATTCTCAGGCCGAGGCCCCTTCGGAGGCCCAATCCGAGGCGCCTTCCGA
>JASIGB010000448.1:0-4624 GCA_030045355.1 Bryobacteraceae bacterium | reverse complement strand
GTGCGTCGCGCGGTGTCTTATGTTGTGCGCAGCCCGCGGGCGGGAACCGAGGGATTGCTTGCCGAGGTGCGCCGCGTCGTCTGGAGCCTGGATGGCAGCCTCCCGGTCGCCGGTGTGCGTACGCTTGAGGGTATTTACTCGAAATCGATGGCGTCCACCTCCTTCACGCTGGTGATCCTGGCGATCGCCGGCTCCACGGCGCTGTTGATCGGCGTGGTGGGAATTTATGGCGTGATCTCGTACGCCGTCTCCCAGCGATGGCGAGAGATGGGAATTCGAATCGCATTAGGTGCGCGCGGGCGAGAGCTGGCCCGCATCTTTGTTACCCAGGCGTGTGTGCTCGCCCTGACCGGAGTGGCCTGCGGGCTGGCCGTCTCCGCGGCGCTCACGCGAGTGCTGGGGAGCTTGTTATTCGGCGTCAGCCCGCTCGACCCGCTGACTTACATAGCGGTCTCGGCCGGTCTGGTGGCGGCCGCTGTGGCAGCGAGCTATATTCCCGCCCTCCGCGCGATGGGCGTGGACCCGGCGGAGGCGCTTCGATCGGAATAATCCGTTCTCTCTGCAATGCAGCCGGCCGCAGATCGTGCGGGGCAAGCTTCGGAATATCGGTATAAAGCTGATCAAGAATTCCTGGAGCGCAACCACACTCACGACTCCACACAGTGCGGCGGGGCATACGGCGATGCGCACATTTACCAGGCTGACCTAAGCGCTCAATACTTCGGAACCGTCGGGTCTACCTTATCGCTCCACGCCAAAATCCCGCCCTTCATATTGCGCACCTTCTTGAACCCGGCCTGCTTCAGGAAATCCACTGCCTTGGCGCTGCGCATCCCGCTCTTGCAATGCGCCACGATCTCGTCGGCGGAATTGAGCTCGTTGACCCGCTTTGGCAGATCGCCCAGTGGAATCAGCTTGGCCTGCGGGATATTGCAGATCTGATATTCGTGCGGCTCGCGCACGTCGATCAGCACGAAGCGGTCGCCGCGATCTATTTTCGCCTTCACCTCCACCGGGTCGATGTCGCCTTCCACAGGTTTTTCCTCGTGCGTTTGATTCGGGATTCCACAAAATTCCTGGTAATCGATCAGCTTCGTAATCGTGGGATGATCGCCGCACACCGGGCATTCGGGATTCCGGCGTAGTTTCAACTCGCGGAACCGCATCGCCAGCGCGTCATACAGCACCAGACGCCCCACCAGCGGCTCGCCCACGCCGAGAATCAGCTTCACCGTTTCGGTGGCTTGAATCAGTCCCACCGTCCCCGGCAAAATCCCGAGCACACCGCCTTCGGCGCAGCTTGGAACCAACCCGGGAGGCGGCGGCTCCGGATACAGGCAGCGATAGCACGGCCCACCGGGATACGCGAAAATCGTGGCCTGCCCCTCGAAGCGAAAAATCGAACCGTACACGTTCGGCTTCTTCAGGATCACGCACGCATCGTTCACCAAATATCGCGTGGGGAAATTATCCGTCCCGTCGACGACGATGTCGTAATCCTTCAGAATGTCCAGCGCGTTTTCGCTCGATAGCGCCGTCTCATGCCGGTCAATCTCGACGTACGGATTGATGTCGAGCATCGTCTCCGCGGCCGAATCCAGCTTCTTCTTGCCGACGTCCTTGGTCCCGTGGATCACCTGCCGCTGCAGATTGGTGAAATCCACCACGTCGAAATCCACCAGCCCGATCCGCCCGATCCCTGCCGCCGCCAGATACATCCCTAGCGGCGCGCCCAATCCGCCAGTGCCGATCAGCGCCACCTTCGCGGCCTTCAGCTTCAGCTGGCCTTCCATGCCGACTTCGGGCATGATCAGGTGCCGGCTGTAGCGCAGGATTTCATCCTTCGATAGGGTCACGGGAGGCGCCGGCGGCGCAGCCACTCCCGCCGATCCACCCGCGATGCTCGGCACGATCGACACCGTGTCGCCATCGTTCAGCGGCGTCGCTTCTTTCTCCAAATAGCGGATGTCTTCGTCGTTTACGTACACGTTTACAAAGCTGCGCAGCTTGCCTTCGTCGTTGTAAAGATGCCGGCGCAGGTCTGCGTATTCGCTCGTCAGCGACTTCAACACCTCGCCGACCGTCGCGCCGTTCAACTGCACCGTATCCTTCTTGTCCGCATACTGCCGCAGCGGAGTGGGAATCAAAATCTTAGCCATAGATCAGTTCTTCCTTCGGCGCCGCCGTCTGGTCGAAATCCGGACGGTAGCTATTGGCGTGATCGAAACGCCCGTTCTTTATCGATAGTACGACGTAGGAATACCAGGGGCAGGAATGCTCCAGGTCGCGCTTGGAAAAATACGCGTCGCAATTGGGATGCGAGTGGAACACGCCCAGCACATCCTTCCCCTTAGCGCGCGACTCGCGATCCACCCGGTGCAAATCCTTCGGATCGATCACGAAAAAATCTTCCTGCGGCCCGCTATAGGAATTCGGCAGCGGAACCGCTTCCTCCACCAGTCCATCGGCGCCGATCATCAACCCGCAGCCTTCCTTCGGAAATGTGCCTTCCACGTGAGAAACCATCGTCTCCCACGCCTGCTTATTGATCTTAATCATTCCAAAACGACTCACTGAGGTACTTGTACGCGCTGTCCGCCAGGATGGTCACGATCACACCCGGCTCCCCAGCTTCGGCCAATCGCCGCGCGATCGTCATCGCCGCCACCAGGTTCGCGCCCGACGAAATCCCGGTCAGCAGCGCTTCTTCGCGCGCCAGGCGCCGGCACATCGCATACGCGTCCTCGGTTTCGATCCAAATGTTTTCATCCGCCAGCGCCGCATCGTAAATCCCTGGCACGATCGCGGTCGGCATGTGCTTCAAACCTTCCAATCCGTGAAAACCACTGGATGGCTGCGCCGAAATGCACTTGATCCCCGGGACTTCCTCGCGCAGCCGCCGCGTGTTTCCCATGAATGTCCCGCTGGTTCCCATGGACGCGACAAAATGCGTTATCCGGCCTTCCGTCTGCGCCAGAATCTCCAGCGCCGTCCCGTTATAGTGCGCCTTCCAGTTGGCCGGGTTGTTGTATTGATCCGGATAAAAGTAACGCTCCGGGTCCTCCCGATAAATCTGCTGGCACAGCCGGATGGCCCCGTCGGAACCTTCGCCCGGATCGCTGAACACCATCTCGGCGCCGTACGCTTTCAGAACGTGCTTGCGCTCCATGGACGCATTCTTGGGCAGGCACAGCTTCACTTTGTAGCCCAGGAACGCTCCAATCATGGCGTAAGCGATCCCCGTGTTTCCGCTGGTCGCGTCCAGGATGACCTTGTCGCGGGTCAGCGCCCCCGAGCGCTCGCCCTCCCGGATCATATTCAATCCGGCGCGATCCTTCACCGATCCGCCCGGGTTAAAAAACTCCGCCTTGGCGAAAATCTCCATGCCCGGAAATTCCCGCGCCAGCCGTTCCAGGCGGATTAGTGGCGTATTTCCAATCAGTTCCAGAAGATCGGCGGCCACCAGGCAGGGCAACGGACGCAAACCGGTGTGTGGGGACGTAGCGACGGAGACGGGCATTGAACGAGACCTTGATTTTATCAGGCCGCCGGGATTTTATCAGGCTGCTGAAATTAGGGCCACCAACGTTGGATGCTGGGGACCGGGTTTGGTCGCTCGTTTTTCGAAAGCTCGTTTACAGGCAGGAGCGAGGGAAGCATGGGCGGCCGCGGCTGGTCCCGTTCGAGCAGCAGGGCTTTCAACTGCGGCGTGAGGTCTTTAAGAATCTGAACCGCCAGTGCGCTGGTGAACCTGTAGGATGCGGCCTTCGACCCTGGAACGAACGCCAGAACTGTTCCGTAGAACCGGTCCCCGATGAAGAATACGAACGTCGCGGTCCGGCTCACCACCTTGTCGCCGATCACATGGCCATTGGCCGAAAAGCTCTCCAGCCGATTGTCGCCCGTGCCCGTCTTGCCGCCGACCGGGATCATATGGCCACCAGGGAGCGCGATCCCGCCGTGCTCCCGGCGGCCCGTCCCATTCTCCACCACTCCGATCAATTGCTGCCGCACCAGCTCCGCGATATCGGCCGCGATGACGCGCTGGCCTTGCACCGGCCGGTGCATCATCACGGTCTCGGTCGGAGTTCCCGCGCCGAAATGCAGCCGTTCAATCCGGGTCGATGGATTGCGCACGCCATCGTTCAAAATGATCCCCATCAGATCCGCCAGCGCGGCCGGTGTATCGCCCGACACTCCGATCACCGTAGCGTACGATGGCACCAATGAACTGAACGGATATCCCTGGCGCTTCCAAGCCTTGTAGATCTCCTTGAACGCATCCTGTTCCGTCAGCGTGCGGATGCGGATGTCCTGCTGGTGCTTGTAGTGGCTGCGGAACAGCCACCAATAGACGTCCTGGCGTAGTTGCGTGCTGGACGTGGTTAACTCCTTGAAGTCCGCGTGCGGATGGCTCTCGCGATAATTCAACATCCACAGTTCCAACGGATGCACGTGCGCCAAGTACCCGCGGTCGGCAAGGTCGAACTTGTCGATGCCGTATTTTTCGTACAGCTCCGCGGGATCGTTCTTCTTCACCAGCGCGCCCTTGGCAAAATGCCGATCCAGAAACGCCGTAAACTGCTCCAGGTTCGCTTGCGGCCGGATGGAGCGATAAATCACC
>JASIGB010000447.1:0-3808 GCA_030045355.1 Bryobacteraceae bacterium | reverse complement strand
CTTCCTTGCTTCCTACTCCTATTGGTTCGCGGACTGGCTGCTGATCGTTGCGCTTTTGATTGCGTCCGATGCTGGTTTCATGCGGCTGGTTAAGCCAGATTGGTTCGCCACGGTTAGCGCGGTCACCTCGTCGGGACAGGACACGCAAAGGCTCAAGGCGCTCGTGGGATCCGAAGGCGCCTATGCGTTGAAAGCGGTGTTGGAGTCCGATCAAGGCCTATCGGCCGCCATCCGAGTGCCGGGATTCTTGTGGATCGTCTCCATGGCCGCCTTCCGCGGCGCCTTCACCTTGGCGTGGCTTTTCCTCTTTTGGAACCAATGCCGCAAAACGCTGGCGTTGGGCTGGTCCCGGGCCGCGATGTCTCTAGCCGTTTTTTTGTGTTTGACTGCGATCGTGGCCTCGGCTGGGATCTTGGTTCAAATGGAGCCCATCATGGTGGATCCGGGGCTGTGGTTCGAGAAGTGGCCTTTTCTACGGCGCTGGGTGGAAGCTCTCTAGCGCCGCAGCCAGCGGGTCAACCAATCCACAGCGGCTTGCCCGGCCTGGGGCGTGACGTCGTGCCCCACGCTGTCTTCGATGATGAATCGGAATTTCTCAGGCGCGCCGGCCGCGGCATAGGCCCTCTTCGCCGCCTCGATGCATTCCATCAGACCCTCGCGAGGGGTCTTGGAATCCCGCGCCCCGTTGATCGCGAGAAGCGGGCGCGGCGCGATGAGGGGCACCATAGAGGGCCCATCGAATTCCGAATAAATTCCCGGGGCCACGCGATCATAGAAATGCCGGGCGAAATCCGCACCGACGAACCACACGCCGGCGTCGCGCGCCGCTCCCTTGATAGCGGGCTTAAAGGAGTCCGTGCGAACAGACCATCCGCCGTGATCGAGGGCCCAGCCGAAGCTTTGCACCCCCAGCGCGGAAACGGTCGCCTGGATTCTCGTATCCACCGCCGACGCCAGGTAGGCTTCCATTCCCCCCTTGGAATAACCGATCAAACCGATACGCTTGGAATCCACGTCCGCCCGGGTCTCCAAGTAATCGATGAGCCGCATGACGTCCCAGACCGTGTCGTAAAGGAACGGATGGCCGCGGCCGGTCCGGTAGGCGCGCAGAATTGCCTGGTCATAAGTTTCGTGCGCGGCTCGCTCGCCGTGAAACGGGGTGTCGATCGCGATGCCGACGAAGCCTCTGCGGGCAAACTCGCGCAACTGCGGGACGCATCCCTCCTTGTTCCCCCCGGTGCCGTGCAGGCAGATAATGGCCGCCCGCGGGGGCGCTCCCTTCGAGGATTCCGGCTCGACTAGGATCCCCGGAACCCGTTGCGTTGCATCGCTGGCAAACGTGAAGCGGAATTCGGCCAGGCCCGGGGCACTGGGGAGCGGGAGGACCACAGGAGCAAGCGGCACCCTCGGCCGGTCAATCAGCTTCAGGAAGTCCTCGCGCGTGCCAGCGGCGAGCGCCACCGCTGAGACCGAGAGCCAGAGCCCCGCAAAAGTAGTCGCCTGCCTAACCACGCGCCAAAATTGTAACAACTTCCTATCGATTGTGATCTAGAGCATAGCCCCGTTTTTGCCGATGAATCGAACGGGAATCCTGGTAAAGTAGATTCGTATGCGAGATAGCCGGAGCCAGATCGCGGGGGTCATGCTGCTTAGCGCAATGTTCTGTGCTGTCCCCTTGCTCGCGCAGCAGGATCAGCAGTCCCAGAATCCTCCAGGGGACAATGCGCAGTCGCAGCCGTCCCAGAATCCCGCGGCGCAAAACGGCCAGCAACAGACGCAGACTCAGCAGCAAACGCAGCAGCTTCCGCCCGACACCGTGCGCCCCAATTACGTGCTGGGCCCGAACGACCAGATTCTGATTCGAGCACCCGAGGCGGAGGAAATCGACAACCGGCCTTTCCGGATTGATGGCGACGGGAATATCAATTTGCCGTTGGTCGGGCACATCCATGCCGCCGGGATGAGCCTGCAGGAGTTGGAGGCCGACCTGGTGCGCCGGTTGCGCGAATACATCCGGGAGCCGCAAGTCTTCATCACGGTCACGCAGTTCCGCAGTGAGCCGGTATTCTTTGTCGGCCTGTTCGGGAAACCGGGCGTGTATCCGCTGCAAGGCAACCGTTCGCTGCTCGAAATGTTGACGTCCGTGGGAGGTCTGCTGCCCAATGCCGACCGCCACATCACGATCACCCGGCAAGCCGAATATGGCATGATCCCGTTGCCCGACGCCATCTACGACGCGGAAAAGAAGGTGAGCACGGCGGAGATTAGCTGGGCCAGCCTCAGCCAAAACGTGAATCCCGCCGAGAATATCCTGTTGCAGCCCTACGATCGCATTTCTGCCAAACGGGCCGAAAGAGTTTACGTGGACGGAGAAGTTTTGAGGGTGGGGGGGCAGGACGTAGGGGAACGCGATACGATCTCCATTGCCCAAGTCCTTTCCGAAGCCGGCGGATTCGCCAGGGACGCCAAGAGAAGCAAGGTGCGCATTCTGCGTCCGATTGAGAACACTAACCGCCGGGCCGTCATCGAGGTTGACGCCAAAGCGCTTTTCGACGGCAAAGGCATCGACGTGCCGCTTCTTCCGGGCGATATCGTCTACGTCCCCCGTAGTTATCAGCGGCAGTTCTGGACGGCCTTCGCCACTTACTCGATCCCAATGCTGCCTTACATCCTGTATATAGTCCACTAATGCACTACGACCGATTGATGGAATGCTACACTCACTAATTATTCATGCCCAACCCTCTAAGTAGAAGGCTGAGGCACCAGTGGTTGCCACAACTTTTGTCGGTGGTACTTGTGGCCACCCAGCTCCAGGCGGCCCAACAAGCGGCCGCACCCCCGCAAGCCACACCTCCCCAGGCCGCGCCCCAGCAACCAGCGCCGCAGGTTCCTGCTCCGGCTGCTGCTGCGCCTGGTGCTGCTCAGCCAGTTCCCGCATCCCAGGTGCCCGTCGAGCAGAACCTCAAGATCTCGGTCCTGGCCGGCAATGGCGAGATGAACGACCTGCAGCGCCACGTCATGGCCCCGCTCGTGGTCCAGGTGGAAGATCAAGAGGACCGGCCCATGGATGGCGCCCAGGTGGTGTTCCGTTTTCCACTCAACGGTCCCAGCGCTACCTTTGCCGGGGGCAAGCCATCGGCGACGGTGAGGACCAACTCGGGCGGCCAGGCCGCAGCCACCAACTGGATGGCCAATGGAGAGGTGGGAACGTTTGAAGTTCATGTGAACGCCACCTACGGCAATCAAATCGGTGAAACTACGCTGAAAATGACCAATGTCACGCGGATTGAAGAGGCCCGGAAGACCACCAGCAAGGGGAAGAGCCTGTGGTCGCATACCTGGTTCAAGGCTGCGGTCATCGGAGGAGCGGCCTTGGCGATTGGGCTTGGCGTTTACTTCGGTACGCGCGGCGGAGGTGGGAAGTCCGGGACGACGGTAGGGGTTTCGCCGGGACCGGTCACTGTCTCACAGCCCTAGCTTCCTTTCTATGCGCTATCGATTCCTCGTATTTTTCCCGCTGTTATGCTCCACCTGGCTCTCCGCGCAAACCTCGGTGTCTGGGCCCGTGGAGGCTCTGACTTTCGATTCGCCCACGCGCAGCGTTCGCGCCGTGATCGGTTTGCCGGGCGCCGCATCCTTCGGGCCGGCGCTGCTCGATAATGTGGATCTGGCTGCGGTGGCGACGGGGCAGAACTACGGCATCGTTTTTGCGGGAGGGGTGTGCTTCTTCGTGTCCGGCCTGGGTTCAAAAACAGTCAGCAAGGCCGTGATCGAAGATGTACCAGCGCGCCCACAGGCAATCGAG
>JASIGB010000446.1:0-2733 GCA_030045355.1 Bryobacteraceae bacterium | reverse complement strand
TCGGCATCGGCGCTGGTGTTGATGATGAAGCGCACGGGCGCGTCCGAAAGTTTGTGGATTTCATCGAGCAGTGTGTCGCGCAGTTGCGGCGGTCCGGTGTCGACCAGCAGAACGCCGTCGTGTCCGGGATCTTTGCCGACTTGAATCGTCACGTTACCGAGCGTCGAGGCGAACATGTACACGTTGCCTTGCACGTGGCGCACTTCGTATTCCTGGGCGAAGGCCACCCCCGCGATCAGGGCAAGCGCGGCGAACCTCATTTCTTCGCGTGCTCCTGCTCGAACTGCACTTCAAAGACCTTGGCCGGCGGAATCGCCATCTGCTTGAGCTTTTTCCGATATTCGGGATACATGGTTTCGGCGCCACCGCGGGCCGCTTCGAACGGCACGCCGTACTCTTTGGAAAATTCGCGAACTACCGTATTCGTGCCGGGCAGATGGTGCGGGACCCAGCCGTAGGGCCGCGGGATTTCGGGACTCGGCAAGCAGGAGCCGTAGCCCGCGATGGGAGTGAAGACCTGGTAGGGATTCCACACCCAGCTTTCGGTGCGGACCAGCGGCTCGGTGAGATAAACAGGATCGTCGGCGATGCTGGTGAGGGTCAGGTATTTGCCGTGCAAGTCCAAAAATTCGGTGAGCGTGGCTTTGTCCGAAAACACGACGCCGTTGCGGCGCAGATAGCCGGCTTTGATGTGCGTGGTTTCGATGCGCAGCGTGTCGCCTTCCCAGGTTCCGGTGGAAAATCCCGCCCAGGTGTGCGGGGCGAATTGCGAGGGATGCGGGCGGCCGTCCATCCAGATGGTGCGCGGGCCGGTATAGGTGCCGTCGATCACAAAGGCAATGATGGCGCCGGAGCCCGGGTCGTTCATGGTGGAAATCTTCAGGCCCGTAGGCGCGCGCATGGCATAGATGGCCGAATGCGGGATGCACTGGTGCTGGAGCACTGAAACAAGATCGCCGTCCCATGTATCGGCGCGAAGGCGGTCGTCATCGTTGATGGGAATGCCGAGGTAGTCGCCGGCGGCGGATCCAGGGTCGGTGCGCTCCAGCTCGTCTTCGTGGTACATGGCGGTCCACATGCCGGTGGGGTTGAATCCGAGACCGCCTTGCGTGAGAGAAATAGAGGTGCCGCTTTGCGCGAATACCGGGGCGCAGGCCAGCGCGGCGAGCGCGAGAATCCAGGCGGTCCTCACAACCACAGCGCGTATTGTATAACAGGCGCGGCGAAACAGGGAACGGCGCTGGGCGATCGAACGTATGGTCTGGAGGCGAGGCCGCATCTCAAAACCGCCTTCCGGCGATACTTGAAGGAGTCTTATGCGAAAACGATTGCAAACCACGAGTTGGATTCTGTTCGTTTCCTTGTTGGCAACTTCGAGCGCGACGGCGCAATCGGAAGTCAGCGTGGAGCGGCCCACTGGCGCGCCGCGCATGCTGGGCTGGCTGACGCGTCCGTATCGGGCGACGCACGTTCCCCAGATCCGGCTCACCAATTCACCACGTTTGAACGAGCTGATCCGGGCCGGGAACCTATACCTGACGGCGCAGGACGTGGTGGCGCTGGCGATTGAGAACAACATCGACATCGAGGTGCAGCGCTATACGCCGCTGCTGAGCGAGGAGGTCCTGCTGCGCGCGCAAGGTGGAGGAGCGCTGCGCAGCGTGGGGCTCGGAGTGGCGGCGGGGCCGGAGAGCGTGAGCCTGCAAGGGGTGAGCGTGAGCAATTCCGGCGGTGTGGGACTTTCGGCCGGCAACGGGGTGAGCTCGGGCGGCGGCATCGTGACGCAGTTGGGTCCGAATATCCCCTCGCTCGACCCGTCGTTATTCGCCTTGGCGAGCTATCAGCACGCGACCATTCCGCTGAGCAACACGATTCTGACCGGTACCGACGCTTTGGTGCAGAGCACGCGCGCCTATGAGGTCCAGTACCTGCAGAACTGGGATTTCGGCTTGACGGCGCAGCTTACCTACGCCAGCAGCCGGTACGGCGTGAACAGCATTTACTACACGGTGAATCCGTACACCTCGGGCGATCTCGATCTTCAGATCACGCAAAATCTGCTGCAAGGATTCGGCAGCGCGGTGAACGGGCGCAATATCCGGGTGCAGCGCAACAACGTGAAGGTGAGCAAGCTCCAGTTCCAACTACAGGTGATGACTACCGTGGCGGCGGCACTCAATCTGTATTGGGACCTGGTGAGCTTCAATGAGGATCTGCGCGCGCGGCAGGAGGAGGTGCGGACGGCGCAGCAGCTTTTGGCGGACAACAAGCGGCAGGTGCAGTTGGGGACGCTGGCGGAGATCGAAGTGACGCGCGCACAGGCGCAGCTTTATTCAGCGCAGCAGGACCTGGTGGTCTCGCAAACCAATTTGCAACAGCAGGAGATCGTGCTCAAGAACGCGCTGTGCCGCAATGGGATCGCGGCGGCGGGCCTGGAAAACGTGCACGTGGTGCCGCTGGACAAGATCCAGGTACCGGCCAGCGACAATCTGCGCTCGCTCCCGGAGCTGGTGAACGAAGCGCTCGCCAAGCGCCCGGAGATGATGGAGGCGCAGCTCAACATCGAGAGCAATCAGATGAACCTGGTGGGCATCAAGAACTCGTTGAAGCCGACATTGCAGGCTTTCGCCGAGTTGACCAATAACGGGCTCACGGGGACGCTGAATCCTTTGTTTGCCACGGCGCCAGGCGCCGAATACCTGGGCGGCGGGTATGATAATCTGCTGGCGCAGA
>JASIGB010000445.1:0-9079 GCA_030045355.1 Bryobacteraceae bacterium | reverse complement strand
TTCATCCCTTCGCGCTTCAAGACGCCCAGCCTTTTCAAGGCGCCGGCACGGCCAGGCTCATCCAGGCGCCCAGCGTCGATGGGCACGCCGTAGATGGCCACCGCGTAGTACTCACCATCCCAACCGGGAGCGGTGGAATCCTCTAACTTCGCCTCCGCTTTGCGCACAGGCGAAGCGCTTTCCCAGCGCAGCACCAGATAGCCCGGCTTCCTGGGGATGGAGTTGGCATGGTGCTCTCCAACACCGAAGAGGTTGTTCAGCTCCAGGCCATCCATCCCCACGCCCTTGCCGCCGCCCATGTTGCCGCCTTGGCGGAGCTGGTCTTCGCTGGGCTGGAATAATAGGCTGACGCTGGCGTGTTTCACCCACGGAGAGGAGCGCAACAACTGCTTGGCGTCGAGTTCATTCCAATCCGTTATTGGCTTGTTCTGCCAAGCCGGGCCTCCGGCCAGTAGCGTGGCGGAAACGAGAAACAGGGAACAAGAATATTTTCGATGCATGGTTGGTAATCCTTTGAAAAGAGCGGCAAGGTGTCCGTAGGGCGAACACCTTGCCGAAACGAGTCAAGCTTTAGAGCTTCACCATCAGCGCGAAGATCCAGCGCCGTTCCTGTTTCACCAGGTCAGGAGTCCAGCCGGGAACGTACGATCCGGGAGCTCCTACGTTCTCATAAAGTCCCGGACTTACCTGAGGAGTTATGCCGCCGGGTCCAACAAAGAGCGGAATGTCGGACCCACGTTGCGTCCACTCCACGTGCCACGTCACCCACTGGCTGGGCATGTAGTCGAAGCCCAGTTGGAAATCATAGGCCCTGAACACGTTGCCCGGATTCTCGGTAAAGTAAGGCGTGCCGGAGGTTGCGTTGGCGCCGTTGATCGGCGGCAAAAGTGCCAGATACCGGCCAGGATTGTCCACTACGCCGCCGCCGATTTCGAACGCAAAGCGCTCGTTGTCCATCCACCAGCGGTGATAAGCCATGATGCCCATGAAGTTCTGCGAAGGCCCGCGGCCATTCACATAGCCGTGCGTGCAAACCACGGCCTCGCCTTGCTGCGCGCTGCCGCCGGTTTCGCATCCGACGTCCTCGGTGAGAGTGAACGCCATGCGGTGGATGAATCTCTTTGGGTTCTCGTAGTATTTCCATTCCTGGCTATCGTCTTCGTGATAGCGGGAACGGTTGTTGTTACCGAGCGTATCGCGGCCTAACGTATACGTATTCCACACGAAATCGAGATTGGTCGTCGGACGCCACAGAATCTGGCCGCCGAGACCTTCCCGGCCATTGTACTTGGCGTAGGTCTGCCAGCCATTAATCAGCCAAGGTTCGATCTTCAGTTTGTTCGTAGGGAACCACTGGGCTCGCATCCCGGTGAAAAACCAGGGTGTGTTCGACGACACATACGACGGTTGATACATCCAGTTATCGAAACTGTAGTAACTGAACAGCCCGATGTAAGAAAGGAAGTCACCCACCTGGATGTTGAGGCCATGCTGCACATTGATGTGGTAACCGGCGTACATTTCGGTCAAGTAGCGGTAGGCATCGGCCAAGTCCCATTGGCCTTGGCTATAGCTGGCGTCATTGCGGGGCACGGCCGTGGAAACGGCGCCGAACTGCGTCAGGATGCGGCCCTGCATGTTGCCGGCGTGGAAGTCGCCCCCGACGTTCAAGGCTTGGATGACGAACTCACCGGTTCGCTCACCTTCGGTAGTTTCATCCAGCGTATGGTCGATGGGATGGTTGTAGTCGTACATGTAGTTGGTGTCGACGCGGAACTCACCCGAGAAATACTTGCCATCCAGGACCTCGTCGTGATTGCGCGGGTTGGAAAGCATCCAGGTAAAGTCGCCGTACGCGAACGGCGTCTGCAAGTCCACCGCGGGTTCAGCGGGAGCGGCGGAAGGTTGTGGGGGCGCAGACGAGCTTTGGTCGGCGGCCGAGACGGCGCCCTCGCCGGCGTCCGCGGCCGTTGAGGCCACTACTTTGGATGGGTCCGTTACGCCCGGGGCAAGCACCGCGCCCTTCGCGGGCGCCGGCGCGAGAAGGGAGCCTGGCGCCGCGGATTCGGTCTCACCGCGCGCAGTTTTCAGCTCCAGTTCTAACTGCTCGATGCGCCTTTTCATCGCATTCAGCTCATCGAGAACGCTGGGGCCCGGCGGTTGTGAGCTGACCACGGGCGGGGATGTAGAAGTTGTTGTGGTGTCGGGCGAGGCTGCCGCACTGGCGATCGTCTGGGGCGATGACGCGTTCTGCGCACTCAGGAGCCCGCAGCTAATGAAACTCGCGATTCCCACCCCATAGACCATCTGTCTCAGCATGCGCACACGTATCATGCGATTCTGCATGTCTTCATGCTCCTTGTGTTTTAGATTTGAGCGCTACGGATACCGTCAAAAGACGGGTGGTGGACACTAAACGGGAGGTGTCAACCCGCCGAGCCGGACTTGGGTGGCGTGACTACAGATCCATTCCGCGATGCAACTTATCCCTGAAGAATCCAGAACTGTTCGCATCGCGGCGGTCAGTTATGAATTACTTGGTTTCACTAGTATGCGGGCAAGGTCATGAAAAAGTCATAAAGATCATAAAATTTTCACAAAGAAAATATGAAGATAGAATAAGGCTGCACAGGAACAGATCAGAATGGATGCTGGCCCACGGAATGCCCCACATAAGTTAAGCGAGTCTTATTCCCTTCCTTGGAGTGGCGCGATGGGAGGGATCTCTTGGATGTAACCGGCTTGGATCGCGCGGCGCATCCATGTGGTCAATATTTGTTGAACCCGCTGGCGCAGAAGACCATAGCGCTGCGCTATGCGAAGGCAGCTCCATCCGAACAGGAAATATAGCTGTGCCACCTTACGCTGCACATCGGGGCGATCGTGTTTTGCGAATGTAGGCACCTGTGCGGGGAAGCTAACCTGATTCGTGCGCAGTTTCCGCCTCAATTGGCTCGGCGTACACGCCTCGAAGGCGTTTGGATTCAGCGTTCGTGAGGGAAAGAGATAGACGCGTGCCGGATAAGCCTGTGGCGGGGCTTCCGCGGGGATTACTCGTATCGAAACAACTCGCGTCGCCATGATGTTGGTCTATTTTGAGGAACAAGTTATTAAAAAAGCATAAAGACCGCATGAGTATTTCAGGAGCATGGCGGCGGCTACTCTTCGCTGACCTGCTCTTCACTGAGCAATCCGGATGAAGGCGAACCCGGCTCGGCCGGATTGTTGAACCGGTAGCCCACCCATGGTTCGGTCGTCAAGTAAAACGGTTGGGCTGGGTCGTCTTCGATCTTTTTCCGGAGCACGCGGACGTAGGAGCGCAGATACTCTAGTTCGCCTCCGTATTCAGGCCCCCAGACCGCGGCCAGCAGCTTAGCGTGTGTCATGGGCGCGCCCTGGTTTTTCATCAGGAAGGCCAGGAGATCGAATTCCTTCGGAGTCAGGTGAATCTCTTTACCCCGCTTCCATAGTTTTCGCCGGCGGAAATCAACCCGTAAATCGCCAGCTTCCAGTTGAGCCTGCTCTCCCAGACTGTGGAGGCGTGTCCTGCGAAGTACCGCCCCGATGCGCGCCACTAACTCGCGAAAGCGGAAAGGCTTAGTAACATAGTCATCCGCTCCGGCTTCGAGCGCGCGCACCTTATCCTCTTCTGAGTCGCGCACGGTGACCATCACGATGCCGGAGTGAGGAGCCAGCGAGCGAATCTTCCTGCAGGCCTCCAAGCCATTCAGCCCCGGCATATTGATGTCCAAAAGAACCAGATCGAACGGACGCTGTTGCAGTAGTGACATGGCCTCCATGCCTGTCCCCACTTCCTCTACCGAGTAACCAGTGGTGGCCAGCGAAGCGCGAATTACTTTGCGTAGCGATGGCTCATCATCTACCACGAGGATGCTAAAACTTTCCGCGGGTGTCGTCACGATCGTATCTCTGGAATTGGCACCGTCAAAAAGAAACGCGACCTTTCTTCAGCAAGAGGTTCGCGGTCGAGCTCCAGGTTCCCGCCATGAGCCAGGGGCGACTTTACGCGCTACATAAAACCCCAACTCTGTTCCGGTCGTGATGCTCCGAGCATCCACTCCGCCGATTTCAAGGCGAAGTCGCGGTTCCGAACCCGACGCCGACGTGACCTTTTGGATTTTCAGCGTGAAAGTAAGCAGGTTCTCTCCGACACCGCTCCCCATGCGCGGGACCTTGGGAATCGAACCTGTTCTATACCTTGCAACTGGAAAGATGCAGAGGGACGGGGCTGCAGCACATCCGGGGTTGCCCTGAACGCATGGCGTGAAACACGTCAGAGACATCACTGGGCACTACTCTCCTTTGCATAACTACATTTCCGCAGTATGCTCGAAGAGTTATAAAAAACGCATAAAGAGCCTGGCTAATATGAGGATCTCGTCAGGGAAGTATCCGAGACCTTCTCAGATTGGGATGCACCCTGGCGATGCAATTGAGAACAGGATTGTTACGCCTCTTCAGCCGTTCTCATTACCACACGGAATGATCAGCAGACTGTGAAGAGCATGCATCCATAGCGCAAATCACGGCGTACCGTCCCCCGTCAAATATATAGCGGAAGCTCTGCTGGGCCGGTATGAGTTCACCGTCGTTGTACTCAACAGCACGAATGGCCAAGGCGTGCTCATAAGCCTCTGTCGCCCTGGACACTGCGGCCCGCCAGCGCTTGCTGAGCTTGCGGAAAACGTCGAGCGGTATGCTGCCCGCTGTATCGGCTGCCAGAACGCTCCCCCGCGCGACGATCCTCCTGGCGCCGGCCATGGTCGGCTCGAAGGCATCGATCTGCTTCTGAACCTCGATCCAGCCGTCAAATGGGTCGGGACTCAAGACGTGCCCTGCGCTTCGCAATCCAAAGGCAAACGCCCCCCGCTTAAACTCGTCGGCGTCATCGAGGTCGATCTCCCGCTCCTCGAATCCATTCAAGCTGGTTCGGAACAAGGGGTCATGCTCGCCATACCCCAACTTCCGCAGCGCATCCCGAAGCTCTTCGCGATACGTCCTAGTCTGCAGCGACTCCGCGAGTTGCTCGACGCGCTGAATCGCGTTGCGTAACTCCGCCTCACTCACGGGTTTCTGCTCATCGGCCAGCGTTCTCAAGCGGCGCGATAAGTCGCCAGGCAGTTGGGGAGAACTCTCGGCCGGGAATCTAACGAGAGTTCCGCACAACACGATAGCAAAAGCCCGAAGAGATATAGATAATTGGACTGAAGTCCGGAGTTTCATGCTCACCCCCTTCCGCCGCGCGGAGTACGCTTTCGCGCTTTGATTTCTGCGTTGCGGAAGTGTCGACCGGTCTCCCCGTTCTTCCGCATTGGCGCGACGATATGGTTTGAAGAATAGACGCACAAACGGCGCCCCAGGATACTTTTCAGAGTAAATTCTTTTATTTTGGTTAATAAGTAATTAATGAGCTCTACTTACTACCCGCTCATTAATACCTCATGAAGATTGCTTACTGGGAGTAATCCCCACTGCGCGCATCTAACGTTGGTGTACTCGCCACTTGGCTCACCGGCTCTGGCGCTCGCGCATTGTTGCATACCCGGAAGTGACGCCCACCCGTTTCATCCATTTCACGCGCTGCGTCGACTGGGTTCGCCGCCGCGCCCGGCCGGAACCAGGGTTCGAGGACTCGACACTTCATTCGAACGCTTCTGTACCGGATCCCAAAAGCCGCCTCGGGCTGAACGGCGCGCGGCGATCTTTTCTGAGGCGCCGCTCCGGCGAAGTCCGTGAAGTCCTGGGTCGGAAATCGGTCAACGTTTTCCCGCTATGGTCGGTAACGGAAGTCGAACCAAAGCTATTTGCGTGAGCTATTTGTCTGTTGCTGCGGAAAGGGCGGGGGCAAACGGATCCTGTAAGCAAGGAACGTCCCGGCCAGAACAGCAGGGAGCGCGGTCAGAGCGAAGTTTGTGAAGAAGACATTAACATCCCGGCCGCCATGTTGTGGTTCTATTTCGAAAGTGCCAGCCCAGCATCCTTCCCCGGCGGGCCTTCTTCACAAGTTATTTATGCCTTGTCTCGCGCGCGTATTGTATATTTGGTGCGACTTCGACTCCCTTCTAAAGGCAAGTGTTGTGGGATGGCAGGCGGTGAACATAACAGGGATCGCAGGACGCCGTGGCGCCTGGCGCAGTATGCCTTGGCGGGATCAGCTTGTGCGTTTGTAATCGCCGGCGTCGGCGTTCGATTTCACGTCAATTTCGCAACTACCGCATTTTTACATTTACTGCTTGTTCTGTTCATCGCCACATTCGCGGGATTCTGGGAAGCTACTGTTACTTCCGTGGCCGCGTTCATCTGCCTGAACTATTTTTTCGTTCCCCCGGTCTATACGCTGTACGTAGAAGATCCTCAGAACTGGGTGGCGCTGGTGACCTTTGAATCTACGGCTCTTCTGGTAAGTCGGCTATCGAATCAGCGAGAGAAGGCAGCCCGGGCCGCCGTTCTGGAGCGCTGGCGGATGGCGAAACTATACGAACTTAGCCGCCGGATTCTACTAATGGACTTACAGTGTGCGCCCGGTCCGCAACTGGTGGAGCACATCCGGGAAGTCATGGAGGTGGATAGCGTCGCGTTGTTCGATGCGTCGACCTCGCAGGTGGATTCGGCCGGACCGCAGGGTTCCGAATTGTCTACATTGGCAATCGCGACTTATGAGTGCGATCGCAACGCAGATCATGCGGGCGATCTGACGTGGCAACGCGTCCTCCGGCCCGGAACTAGCTGCGTTGGCGCGGTCGTTCTACGGGGCGGCAATGTAAGCTCGCTGCTGGCCGATTCCACGGCCGCACTGATCGCGATTGCCTTGGAGCGCATTCGATCTCTGGAAAGACGCAATCGCGCCGAGGCCGCCAGGCAAAGCGAGCAATTGAGAACCACGGTCTTGGATGCTTTGGCTCACGCCTTCAAAACGCCTTTAACCGCCATTCGAGCGGCAAGTTCGGGCTTGCTGGAATGCGGCGATTTGAGCGGCGGGCAGAGGCATTTAATAACTCTGATTGACGAAGAATCCGGCAAACTCAGCTCACTTACTACACGGTTACTGCGAGCCGCGAAACTCGAGCCTTCCGAGATTAAGCTGCATAAGGAGCCGCTGGTGATTCCAGAGTTGATCCAAGAGATCCTGGCCGAAAAGGCGGATCGGCTCGTTAGTCATCCTGCGAACCTCTCGTTCTCCAGCCCGGACTGTGCCGCCGAAGGCGATCGGGAGCTATTAGGTACTGCCATTCTGCAATTGGTCGAAAACGCCGCGAAGTATTCCGCCCCTGGAACTCCGATTGCGATTCGTGTGGACGATAGCGACGGGCAGGTTGTCATCTCCGTTCACAATGAGGGGCCGGAGATCAGTCCGGAGGATCGCGACCGGATATTTGACAGGTTTTACCGGAGTCCGGGATCGGATGGCGTTGCCGAAGGAACTGGTCTGGGGCTGTCCATCACTAGGCAGGCGGCGGAGGCACATCAGGGACGCGTGTGGGTGGCAGAAGGAGAAGGAAAAGGTACTACGTTCTTCTTTTCGCTGCCAAGGCGCTCCCTGGACGACAGTGAAAGCCTTGAGCCTAGTGTCGGATAAGGCTGCCCGCCCGTTTTTATGCCTTTCTTATGTGTCTGGTGCTAAGCTCACATTCAGAAGCCTCCAAACGCCTTGAGTACTACGTTGTCCTCGAACCTTTCTTCAAATTCCCCGAATGTAGCCCTGCGGGAAGCCGTCCTGATCGTAGATGATGATGCTTCGATCCGGAGCGCTCTTCACACAACTCTTAGGATGTTGGGCTACAACACGTGCGATGCGTCCGATGGCGAGGCCGCATTGTCGCGGGCCCGGGAAAGTTCTCCGGACGTGGTTTTGCTGGACATGAACATGCCTGGGATGAGCGGCTTGGAAGCCTGCCGCGAGCTTCGAACGCTTTTGCCCCGCATTGTAATTATCATGCTGACGGTTCGTGACGGTCTGGAAGACAAAGTGGAGGGGCTGGAGGCCGGCGCCGATGATTATCTCACCAAACCCTTCCACCTTAGAGAATTGACCGCACGAATTCGTGCGGCACTCCGTCGCAGAGAGCACGTTGAGGAAAACAAGAGCCAAGTCAGCCGAATCGGAGACCTTGAACTCGATGCGGCTCGCCGCGAGGTCTATAAGTCGGGGCGCTTGATCCATCTGACGCGGAAGGAGTTCGATCTGGTGCACCTTCTCATGTCCAATGCCGGATTCCCGCTCGCCCACGAACGGCTCTTGACCGCCGTGTGGGGGCCAGAGTATAGTCACGAAGTCGAATACCTTCGCACCTTTGTGCGCCAGTTGCGGAAAAAGATTGAGGATGACCCGGCAAATCCGACTTATTTGCTCACAGACGTCCAGGTGGGCTATCGCTTCCGAAAGCAGGAGATGGGGGAACCTCCGGCCGTTAAAGAATCTGCAAGGCAGATGTGAACCGCCGCGCGTTGGATGCGCCGCGAGCTAATCTCATCGGAGATAACGGGCTGTGTTCATGAGCCCATTTTACAGCAAGGCTCATAGCCGTTCCGTGCGCCATTCAGTAGACGAGTACTCTTCGGTTATTAATTCGCCGGCCAATTCGTCGAAGAGGAACTCGATATGATGTGCTCCTTCGCGATCAAGGGAGTGAGGGGTTGCCTGCAGCCAAATCTTTAACTTCGGCAGTGCCTCAGTCAAGAGCTTAGTTTGGATCTCGTGTTTCAGAACTCTCGGCACAGGGCGAACGTAGATATTCCAGCCGGACAGCGAGCCGCTCGGCCCATAGTAATTGACAATCAGCACCTTATAGGGCGCGCCAGGCACTCGGTCCTTCGCAAAGCCTTTCCACCCGAAGGAGAAATTGATCCTCAAGAGGTCGAACTGAGGGACACCGGCCAGCGCTTCCGAGATCGCCTTTGCGCCCAGCGGATACGAATGCGTCCTCGGGATTTCCTTCTTGTATCCGGTGGGAATCACAGCGTGATTTTAGCCGTTCAGTGCCTCGGCGGCGAGCACCCGTGGGAAGCCGGCGAGGTCATACATCACGGCGATGTCGGTCCAGTTCGAATTGAGCATCGC
>JASIGB010000444.1:0-6178 GCA_030045355.1 Bryobacteraceae bacterium | reverse complement strand
GTCATTCAACCACGTCTCGTGGCCTTTCTCGCCCGGCTGCGGCACCGAATGAAATGTCCACACCAGTTTTCCCGTTCGAACATCCCAAGCGCGAGCGTCGCCCCGCGCGCCCAATCCCGGACTGTCTTGTGTATGCGAGCCGGTGATCGCCAGGTTCCTATAAATCGCCGGCGCGCCCGATAACCCGTAGTGCACGTCGTGAAAGCGGCCCATCATGCCGGTCTTCAGATCAATCTCGCCGTTTTGCCCAAAACCGGAAACAGCCTTCCCTGTTTTGGCGTTCACAGCCAGCAGAAAGCCGTCGCCTGTGCCAAAGAGAATTTCCGGCGGATTCGCCGCATCGCCCGGCCAATAGGCCAGACCGCGCGGCGGCCGCGCCCGGTGCTGGTGCATGAACGTCCAGATCACTTTCCCGGTTTCCGGCTGCAATGCCACCAGGCTCTGATAGGCTGTTACCGCGTACAGAACATCGTTCACCACCAGCGGCGTGACTTGCGCCGAGAGCCTGGTTTTGGCGCTTCCCTGTGGCCGCGTGTCGAATATCCAGGCTTGAGCCAGTTTCGTAACGTTTTGAGTATTGATCTGATCGAGCGTGGAATAGCGGGTATTTCCCGCGTCGCCTCCGTAGGCTGGCCAATTCGTTTGGGCTTGCAATTGGGAAAAGCCTCCCACCTGGGAAAACGCACTACACAAGAAAATGAAAATAGTCGCGTATCGCATGCCGCATTAAACTTTATCACGGGCAGTTAAGTGGCGAGTAACGTGAAACGTATCGTTAACGAAGCCCGTCTACGAGGCATATGTCAATTGTTAAGTGGAGTCTCACTGGGGCAGCCGTCTTGATGTTTGGTGCCATGTTCGCCAACGCCCAGACCTCGTTCGATATCGATGTTGGATTCGGGAGCGCTTGGGATAGCGCGAATAGCGGCGGAATCGATAATGCAGCGTCGGCGAACGCATTCGGTTCGTGCGCTCCGAATTCCGGCGATCCCTACTGCGAGTCCCTGCCAAAGCTAGATGGTTTCTTTCTGGGCTTTGGGGGCGACCTGATGCTCTTCAAGCATTTGGGCGTGGGATTCGAGGCTAATTTCCAGCCTTCGCGGGAAACTTACGGACCGCTCTCCTCGCGCCAGACATTCTACGATGCCAACGCGATCTATGCGCCGATCGTTAGCAAGCGCGCATCGTTCTTTGTCGAGGGCGGCATCGGAGGCGCACGCACCAGTTTCGCCTATACCGAGAGCGGTTGCGTGGGAACGGCGGTTTGCAGCACCACCACCGAACCGGTCGGAAATGCCGACCATTTCCAGGTGCACGTGGGCGTGGGCGTACAACTTTTCGTGACCTCGCACATCTTCGTGAAGCCGGAATTCGATTATCACTGGGTTTCGGGATTCACCAATCAGTTCGGCAGCGATTCGGTTCCGGAAGCGCTGGTCTGGGTGGGCTACAGCTTCGGCGAGCGCTAATCGCCTCCGTCACATTTCGTGAAATTGAATCTGGACGCTGACCCGGACGGCTACGGCTTTCCCGTTCTTCTGGGCCGGCGCGAAGCGCCACTCTTCGACCGCCTGCACCGCGCTTTGGTCCAGTTCTTTATCCAGCCCCTTCACCACGCGCGGGTCCTTCGGAAGGCCCTTCGAGGTGACCACCAGCGCGATGATCACTGAACCCACCGGGCGGACGCCGCGGTCGGTGGAGTAATGCGGATTCACCTGCTTCACCACGCGCGGCGGGGTGATTCCGGGTCCGAGATCGTACACGGTCTCGTCATCGGATTGTGTGGGGGACTGTTCGGGGGACTGCGCGATCGCGAGCAGCGCCGCGCAACAAAATACCACCCACACTCGCCACCAAACCACCTGCGCCTCATTCCTGGCCGCCCCGACCCGCAAAAACCCGACCTGTGAAAAGATTGGTCAACAGACGCGGCCCGCCGCTTAGCGGTTACATTCTTCTGGCCCTGCAAGGTCGCGCCGCGAGCGCCAACGTTTCTTCACACGTGTTCGAGGAACTTTGGGCAGCGGCCGGGTGAATTCAGATTGAAGGAGTTAACACCAAAGCAATGAAATCCTGCTTCCTCATTTTGCTGGGCGTGGGCGCGGTAGCGCTGGCGCAACGGCCCTTTTTCGCGGGCGGTTCTCGCGGCCCGTTCGCGGGCAAGACCGTCACCGGCGAACCTTATTCCGCTACCGGTGTCACTACGCGAATGCAGACGCTGAGTAACGGGAACAGCATCAACGAATCGAGCTGCGCGAAGCTATATCGCGACACCTCCGGCCGCACGCGCCGCGAAGAGACACGCAATTCGGCCACGTGCAGCGCCACGCCCACGAGCATTTTCATCAGCGATCCGGTAGCCGGCATGGCCTACGCCATCAACCCGCAAAACAGCACCTATCGCGAGTTCACGATTAAAGCCCCGTCCGCGGCTGCCACGGCTCAGGCTCGGACGCGGCCAGCCAATCCGAATGAGGTGGAGACGGCCTTGGGAACTCAGTTGGTCGCCGGAACGTCGCTCAGCGCGCAGGGGACGCAAACCGTCCGGACCATTCCGGCCGGCCAGTTCGGCAACGCACAGCCGATCACGATCACCTCGGTTCGCTGGTACTCGCCGGACCTGCAGATCGTCACGCAGAGCTCGCGCACCGACCCGCGCGAAGGAACGATCACTTACCAACTGAGCAACCTGTCGACGGCCGAGCCAGAGGAGTCCCTTTTCCAGCTCCCTTCCGGGTTAACATTACAGCAGGGGCGTCCGGCACACGTCCGGCCCGCGCCGTAATGGAAGAATGCTGAAACTGGTTCGAATTGCCGCGTTATCGGGAGCAATGTTGCCCGCGTTGCTCCCGGGCCAATACTATCCCCGGCACATTTACACCCCGGGCACGCCCAAGCCCGGGGCTTACAGCGTCGCGGGGTCGTTCCACGGCAAGCTCAAGGATCTGACGGGTAAGGAAATCACGATCCAGACAGAAGACGATCAGATTGTTTCAATCCACCGCTCGCACAAAACCAAGTTCTACAAGGGAACCGAGGAAATCAAGCCATCGGATATTGATCTCGAAACTCCCGTCACCGTGGATGCGAAGGAAGAGGTAGACCTTTCCCTCACCGCGGTGAGCGTGACGGTAGATACGCCGAAGAAAAAGGACGAAGGCGAGAAATAGACGCAGTCAGGAAATGCGGTAGACGTAGGCGTCCTCGAGGAAGCGATTTCCGATCGATTGCAGTCCCAGGCGCATGCCTTCGACACTTTTGGTCTTACCGAAAATTTTTCGAAGAGTTTTGATGAAGGGGTCGCTCATCCGAAGGATTAGCAGCGTCGGGGTCTCCTCCAAGCTAATACCCGCTACATCCAGCGCTTCGTGCATCAGGCCGAACGCCTTGCGGATGTCTAACTCGTCGAACTTGCGGGAGGAGACCGTGAAGCGCCAATCCTCGTATTCGGCCAAATACGTCCAAAGCGCTACTCTTATGTCAAGCCCAGCCTCATCGAGGCTTTGCAGTATCCTCCGCCCCATTTCAACGTCGATACCTACCAGTGCAGTTTTATCCATCGGATCACGCCGTGATTTCTGTCCGCTACCGCGTCAATCAATTGTCGAGCCGCGCTTGCGTCATTGAAGCCATAGCGGCTTCGTTCAGACCACACGAACACAGTATCCCAGTTGTTACGAAAGATTGCATCCCGCCGGCCCTCTTGGTTGCGAAGTTTGTCGAGCTGAGCGACCTTTAACAGTTCCTTAAGACTGTGCGTATGGCTGGCGTCAACTTTCTTCTTGTCTGGAAACTCGTGACGCTGCGTAGCTTTGGCGATACAGGCCTTCAGGGCGCACTCTACACTGTAGCCGGCCACGTAGCAGGCGCCGTCGCTCAGGCCCAACTTCTCAAGCGCTCGAGCTTCGCGCAGGCGGACTCGCGAAAGAACCTGTAATTCCTTGCGCGTCACAGGGACATCGTAGCGAAGATTGGCCTGCTAGACTAATCTCTTGACACCCGCTCCCAAACCTCGCGTCTCCGTCGTCAGCTATCTCAACACCGCGCCGCTGGTGTGGGGCGTGGCGCACGGCGAACAGCGCGGCCTGTTCGATCTTTCGTTCGCCATCCCGGCCGAATGCGCCGATCGCCTCGAATCGGGCCTGGCCGACATCGGCATTGTTCCCGCAGTCGAGCTCAATCGTCAGAGGCTGGACATCATTCGCGGCGCCGGTATCGCCTGTCACGGCCCTGTGCGCAGCATTTTTCTGATCTCGAAGGTCCCCTACGACGAGATCCGGACGCTCGCCACCGATTCGACATCGCGCACCTCCGCCGCGCTCAGCCGCGTGATTTTGGCGCGCAAATACGGCGTCGAGCCGCAGGTTCGCTCGCAGGCGCCGCACCTGGGGGCCATGCTCGAAAACGCCGACGCCGCGCTGATCATCGGCGACGCCGCGCTGGTGCTCGACCCCGAAAAGCTTCCCTTTCGCGTGCTCGATCTCGGCGCCGAGTGGGTCCAAATGACCGGACTGCCGATGGTGTTCGCCGTGTGGGCCGCGCGCGCGGGTTCCCCGGCCCAAGATCCTGCGCCATTTCTCGAATCCATGCGCTACGGCTTGGCGCACATTTCGGACATCGCGCGTTCCGAACACGCAAAAATTGGAGTCTCCGAAGAGCTGGCGCGATCCTATTTGCAAAACAACATCGTCTTCGAGCTGGGCGACCGCGAATACGCAGGGCTTGAGACTTTCTTACAATATGCTGCAGAGCTTCGCGCTCCTCTGGCAGACCCAAAGGAGCGCCCAGTAAAGGAGAAGCAGGTCTCGGTATGATGACGCGCCAGGAAGCGATCGACCTATATAACAGCGACGATCTGATCGGCATCGGCATGGCGGCCGACGCGGTGCGCCGCAAGCTGCACCCGCACGGCATCGTCAGCTACATCATCGATCGCAACATCAATTACACGAACTTTTGCACCGAATATTGCAGCTTCTGCGCCTTCTACCGGCCCATGGGCCACCAGGAAGGCTACGTGCACTCCAAGGACGTGATCTTCGACAAGATCCAGGAGACTATCGACCTGGGCGGCACGGGCATCCTCATGCAGGGCGGTTTGCATCCCGACCTCAAGATCGAATGGTATGAGGACCTGCTGCGCTCGATTAAAGACCGCTTCGGCGACAAAATCTGGAACCATTGTTTTTCGGCGCCCGAAATCGTCAATATCGCCGAAGTGAGCGGTTTGAGCTTGCGCGACACCATCGCGCGCCTGCGCGACGCGGGCCTGGAATCGATTCCCGGGGGCGGCGCTGAGATTCTGGATGATGACGTGCGGCGCAGGATCAGCCGGCTGAAATCGTCCGCGCAGGACTGGATCGACGTGCATCGCATCGCGCATTCGCTCGGAATGCGGACGACGGCCACCATGATGTTCGGCACGGGCGAAACTATCGAGCAGCGCATGAATCACTTCGATATCGTGCGCCAGATTCAGGAAGACACCGGCGGCTTCACCGCGTTCATCCCCTGGTCCTTCCAGCGCGAATACACGTCGCTCGGCAAGTTCGTCAAGCAGGAAGCGACGGCGGTGGAGTATCTGAAGATGCTCGCGCTCTCGCGCCTGTATTTCGAAAACATCGAGAATATCCAGTCCTCCTGGGTGACGCCGGGACTGAAGACCTGCCAGTTGGGCTTGCGCTTCGGCGGCAACGACGTCGGCAGCATCATGATCGAAGAGAACGTCGTCTCGGCCGCCGGCACGCACAATCGCGCGACAGAAGAACAACTGCGCCGCTTGATTCGCGATGCCGGTTTCATTCCCAAGCAGCGCGACACGTTGTACCGGACGTATTTTCTGAACTAGAGCTGAAACCAATCGCCTGACGGGATAAGGCGGCCGGGGTCGGGCCCCACGTACCAATAAATCCAACAGTCGATCCCGTTCGCGGCAACCATCGCGCGCTCGTATTCGGGGCCTTCGTAGCGATCGAGCTCGGCAAGAATCGCGGCTGGATCGTCCAACTGGAAAATCTCGCCGCGGATCGATCCGTCGCCCGGCCGCGCGCCAGGGTAGGAACCAAAGTCGTAAAGCAGTCCGGTGACCTGCGCTGATCCGAGGGAACGGCCCTGTTCGGTAAGCATTCTCGCGAAACGATTGTCCGAGCCGGTTCGCAGCGTCCCGTAAACGAAGAGG
>JASIGB010000443.1:0-2885 GCA_030045355.1 Bryobacteraceae bacterium | reverse complement strand
GCGACGCCATCATCAAGAAGCCGTTCGAGGCTTCCCGGGTGATCGGAATCATCCAGCCGCTGGTCAAGGAGGCGCAGGATGCCCGCAGCCATCCTGCTGAGCAGGCCGCTTCCGCGCCGCCGCCGGCTGTCGAACCGGCGCCGGTCTCATCGCTCGAGCCACCGAAGGCCGTCGAAGCAAGCTCCCAGCCGACTCCGGTCACATCGCTTGAGCCACCGAAGGCCGTCGAAGCAAGCTCCCAGCCGGCGCCGCAGGCCGTGCCCCCGGAAATCGATGCCGAGCGCGTGCGCGCCGCCGTCACCCTCGCGCTGGACGCCGCTCTGCCCGCCATGATCCAGGAAATCACCGAACGAGTCCTGATAGCATTGGGACATTAACTCGTAACGAGCTTAGATCGCATGCCCGAAAACACCTTCGATATCGTCTCCAAAATCGACCTGGCGGAAGTGAACAATGCCGTCCAGCAGGCGCTGAAGGAGATCCATCAGCGTTACGATTTGAAAGATTCCAAATCCGACATCCAGCTCATCGAGAAGGACCACAAAGTCGTGCTGGCCAGCGCCGACGAGTTTAAGCTGAAGGCCATCACCGAGGTGCTGGAGCAAAAGCTGGTCAAGCGCAAGGTCCCGCTGAAAGGCCTGAGCTTCGGCGCCATCATACCGGCGGCCGGCTCCAGTGTTCGCCAGGAAATCACGCTGCAGCAGGGCATCGCCACCGAGAAGGCGCGCGAAATCGTGAAAGCGGTGAAAGACAGCAAGAAGAAAGTGCAGGCCTCCATTCAAGGCGATTTCGTGCGGATCTCCGGTAAGGACCGCGATACGTTGCAGGAAGTGATCGCGCTGCTGCGCGGCCACGATTTCGGCATCGACATGCAGTTCACCAATTACAGAACCAATTGATGCCCCGGCGCATCGAAAGCCTGTTTATCGAAGGTCCGGCGGGAAAGCTCGAAGCGCTGCTCGAAGAGCCGGAAGATCGGGACCCACGGTTCGCCGCCCTGGTTTGCCATCCGCATCCGCAGCACGGCGGGACCATGCACAACAAGGTGGTCTACCGCATCGCACGCGCGCTGCGCCGGGCCGGCGCCGTGGTATTGCGATTCAACTATCGCGGCGTCAATTTAAGCCAGGGCGAATACGGCCATGGCGCCGGCGAACTGGAAGACGCCCGCGCCGCGCTGGCAGTGCTCGGATCGCGCTATCCGCAGCTTCCGTTTTCCCTCGCCGGATTTTCGTTCGGCTCACGCATTATCCTGCGGCTGGGCTGCCAGACCCCGGGCGTTGCGCGGCTGATCGCGGCGGGCTTTCCCGCAAACCTGTCCGACAGCCAGTCACTCGGACAATGCGGGGTCCCCAAGGTTTTCGTCGTGAGCACCCACGATCAGTTCTGCGCGGTACCCGCGATGGAAACCTACTTCGCGGGGATTCCCGAACCCAAGAAGTTGATCTGGATCGAATCCGCCGACCACTTCTTCAGTGACAAACTCGACGAGTTCGAGTCCGCAGTCTTCGAAGCTGGCTCGCGGGCGGTTCCGCCCTGTGCCGACTAGCTCGTCGCGTGACGGAGCTCGCGCTGGACCTTGCGGGCAGCGCGCTCGCTGATCAAGTTGGCTACCTTCGCTAGAAGACCGGGAACATCCTCGGGCGTGATCAACATCCGGGCCTGTTTCTGCGGTCTGCCGTGGGTAGGCTTGGCGTTCTGATAGGTGGTTACAATCGCAGTCGCTGGTTTGTAATCCATCATACGCGCATGAGCCAGAACTTTGAGACCTGCTTCGGGAGACTCCATCTGCAGGTCACTCAGCACCAACTGGTATTCCTGTTCTTCCAGTTTGCCCACCGCTTCAGCGGCGGAAGCTGCTGAATCCACATGATATCCGCTAGCTTCGAGCACGGTTTGCAGGGTTAAACGCGAGGTAGGATCGTCGTCTACCAGTAAGACTCGAGCGAGTTCAAAATCCATGCACCGATCACTTTCAGTCATTATTTTCATTCGGCGCCACTCGTCTCCTTAACGTTGCGCCCGGCACCGGAGCAAAACCCGCTCATCCTGTAAGCACTGCCAGGCGCGCTTCTAGGTATAGTTTAATCGATCCCTGCGGAAATGGAAGCACCGATTTTGGGGTACCAGGCAGGCCCTAGCGCGGGAAGACCCGCTGGAAAATCTGGTCTATATTACGTAACTGTTTGGAAACAGAGAAGGTAAAGTCCAGGAGTTCGCGGCTCAAGTACTTCGCGATAGTCGGGTCCTGTTCTATGGCCGAACGGAAATCACCGTCCTGCTCCCACGCTTTCATGGCGTGCGCCTGCACCAATCTGTAAGCTTCCTCACGTAACATCCCGGCTGCAGACAGGTCCAGAAGGAGCTGCCCGGAAAAGACAAGGCCCTTGGTGAGATCCAGGTTACGCCGCATCCGTTCGGAGGAAACTCGCAGACCGGAGATCAGCCATGTCGTGCGCGCGAGCAGGTAGTCGACGAGGGTGGTCGTATCGGGCAGAATCACGCGCTCGACCGAGGAATGTGAAATATCACGTTCGTGCCATAGCGCGATGTTCTCGAAAGCGGGCTGGACATTGCCGCGCACCACGCGGGCTAGCCCGCAAATCTGCTCGCAGGTGACCGGATTGCGCTTGTGCGGCATGGAGGAGGAACCCTTTTGGCCCTCCGAGAACGGCTCCTCCACTTCACGAATCTCGGTGCGCTGCAAATGGCGGATTTCGAGTGCGATTTTTTCGAGCGTTGCCGCTACCAGCGCGAGCGCGGCGATGTAGTTGGCGTGGCGGTCGCGCGAGATGACCTGGGACGCGATCGCCGCCGGGCGCAATCCCAAGCGCTGGCAGATACGTTCCTCGGCTTGCGGGCCGATGTGCCCAAACGTGCCGACG
>JASIGB010000442.1:0-3064 GCA_030045355.1 Bryobacteraceae bacterium | reverse complement strand
TCGCCGCCGACATGCACGGGCGCCGAGGGCTGGTGCTTGTCGACATGCGCAGGCGGAGGAGGCGGCGGCGCAACGGGGTTCGAAAGGAACGTGCCCAAAGCACGGTTCGCGCCGCCAATGCCGTCCGGCATTCCAGGGACTCCGATCGACGGTGGCACGTCGGGAGTGTAGGTAGTCGATGCAGGTTGCGAAGGCCGCGTGTGGATGTCGGGAGTGGAGACGAATGTACGATGTACGGTCAGCGATGTACCGCGGACAACGTCAGGGTGCGCCGGTTGCAGGTGCACAGGCGCCGGCGGGGGTGGAGGCGCGAACACGATGTCCTTCCAATGGATCGGCGGTAAGTGATCGCGATAAAGCAGCGGCACTAACAGCGCGAGGCTGATAATCAGTAACTCGGTCGTGAAGGACGCGACAAAATTCCACGGCTTTTTGACTTCGTTTTGGATCAGCGATTGTTCGAACACGTCTGTATAGACACCAGGCATCGCCGTTGGTTCCCGGAGGGAGCCGACACCTCGGCTGCCGCCGCTATTTCGGCAACGCTGGTTCGGCACTGCGGTTCAATCGATTGAAAACATGAGGGAAAACAATGGCACGCGGGGTGCCTCCCCGGAAAGAGCCATCGACAAAAAATGTTACGGATTACGACCCAGTCCGGTCCCGAAGTGTACACCTTCCAAGTGGAAGGAAAGCTGGTGGGTGCATGGGCCAAAGAGCTGGAACGGACCTGGAAGCAAAGTGCCGGATCGCGTGAGAATCGGGCCGTGATCGTGGATCTGACCGAGACGCAATATATCGACGGCGAAGGCCGGCGGGTGCTGGCGACGCTCGCGCGCGAAGGCGCGCGGTTTCGGACCGCTTGCCCCCTGATTGAATCGATGATTGAAACGACGATCGAATCAATCTCGGCGGAGATCGGCGGAAGATCGAGCGCCGCCTTACTAAGCAAGGCTTCGCGGCGCGTGCTTCTGCCGTGCCTGCTGCTCGCGATCACGCTCGCCGTGGGCGCCAAAGCTGCGCAGGCGCCAGCGTCGACGTCCGCATCCGGGCAACCGGGGCCGCTGCGTCTCACGCTGCGCGATGCCGTGCAATTGGCGCTGAAACAGAATCCTCAGGTGCAGGTCGCGAATCTGAGCGTGGCGGTGTCCCAAGAGAACGGGATTGTAGCGCGGTCCGCGCTCGCGCCGCAGGCGAATCTGGCTGTTTCCGAGGCTGTGATGCGCGAGAATTTGGTGGCGTTTCTGGGCATGAAAGTTGTGGGCTTTCCCGAGCATTCCGGACCATATTGGCTGTTTGAGGGAGAAGCCAATGGGTCAACGCCGCTGCTTGACCTGGCCGCGTGGCATCGCTTGCGGGCGGCGAAAGAAAACGTAACGGGTGCGCGGGCCGAGGAGCAAACGGTGCGCGAGCAGGACGTGCTGTTGGTGGTCTCGCAATACTTGGGTAGCTTGCGATCGGCCGCCGACGTCACCGCCGCTCAGTCGCGCGTGGAGCTGGCGAAAGCGCTGTTCGAGCAGGCCAGCGACTTGCAAGAAAACGGCGTGGGCATTGCGGTCGATACACTGCGCGCAAATGTGGAGTATCAGAACGAGCAGCAACGGCTGCTGGACGCGCGGACCGCTCTCGAGACATCGCTCTTCGCTCTGGCGCGGCTGCTGAGTATCGATCCGCATCAGACGATCGAACTGGCCGACGCGTCCGAATTTTATGAGACGCCGGCCTATTCCGCGAGCCAAGGCATCGAGCAGGCTTAAATGCAACGGCCGGAAATGAAGGAAATTGCCTCCGAGATTCGCGCGACGGAGCTGGAAAAGAGAGCCGCGGAGGACGAGAGAATCCCGCGGCTGGCATTGAACGGCCAGTGTAGCGAAGAGGGGTTGTCGCCGGAGACTGCGATCCCGGTGTACACGTTCGCCGTTGGCCTGCACGTCCGGCTCTACACCGGCAGCCGCATCCGCGCGGAAGTGACGACGGCGGAGCTGAATCTGAAGAAGCTGGCCCAGCAGCAAACGGATCTTCGGAATCAGATCGCCCAGGAAGTGAAGACCGCGGCGGCCCAGTTGGACGCGGCCAAGAGCGAAGTGGACGTGGCGAACGCCGGACTGGCGCTGGCGCAGGAAGAAGTGACGCAGGCGCGCGATCGCTTCCAGGCCGGCGTGACCAACAACATCGAGGTGATTACGGCGCAGGACGAATTGTCACGGGCGAACGATAATCAAATTGTCGCCCTGTATCAATACAACCAGGCGCGCGCGGACGTGGCGCACGGCAACGGACAGATGGAGTCGTGGTACGCCAAGTGAGAACAGACGCGAAGGAAGAGAAAATGGAATCGAGCATCGTGGATCAGGAGAACGAAGCAGGGACGGCGGCGCCGCGAACGGGGGAAGCGCGTCCGTTGCCACCGCCGCCGCGGAAGAAATCGTCGCGCAAACTGGCCATCTTCGCGGTATTGGCGGTGCTGGCGGGCATCGGAGTGTATTTGTGGGTGGGTTCGCTCGATCGCGTGTCCACAGATGACGCCCAGGTGGACGGACACATCATCCCGATTTCGCCGAAGATTTACGGGAAGGTGCTGGAGGTTACGGTCAACGATAACCAGCACGTGAAGAAGGGCGATGTGCTGGTGCGCATCGATCCGCAGGACTACCAGGCGAAGGTGGATCAGGCGCAGGCCGCGGTGGAAGTTGCCGAAAGCCAATCCCAGGGAGCGGAAGCGGGCGTGCCCCTGGTTCGAGATACGACGGGCAGCAGCGTCACCGCAGCCGAAGCGCAGTTGAGCGCCGCGCGCGCCGATTACAATCAGGCGCAAGTGGATTACGAACGCGCTTCGACGGCCGATATCGCGGTGGCGCGCGCCAATGTGGACGCCGCCCGTGCAACCTCCGAACGCGCGCAAGCGGACCTCGATCGCATGAAAGCTCTGGTGGACAGGGAAGAGATCTCGCGCCTGGAATACGACGCCTATGTTTCGTCCGCGCGCGTGGCCGCGAGCCAATTGCAGGCCGCGCAGGAGAAACTGGCAGCGACTACAAAGGACGCCGAAACGAAGAAGGCCGCT
>JASIGB010000441.1:0-3365 GCA_030045355.1 Bryobacteraceae bacterium | reverse complement strand
TGCAAGACTACCGCGGTGCCGGTGATGTGGCCGGGATGAAACTGATCGCGCGAGAACGGCGCCGGAGTGAATTCAAGAAGCGAGAGAATCAGCTCGCGGCTCTTTTCTTCCTCAGGCGAAGCCTCGAAGGCGCGGACCATCTCCAGGGCTTCTTGGATGGAAGGCATGCGGTCAGAACTCGATGGCCGAGAGCACTTCCGAAGGCCGCTTATCGAAGGCGCGACAGATGGCCAAGAGGCTCTCGATGCTGGGCAAGTTGGCGCCGCGCTCGATGGAGCTGATCTGCGAGATGCTGAGCTTGGTGGAAGCGGCGAGGTCCTTGAGCGACCAGTCGCGTTCGACGCGCAGCATCTTGATCTGATGGCCCAGGCGCTCGCGGAGGCGGTCCTGCGCGGTGCGGCCGAATCCGTATTTCTCGATGGCGTTGTGCAGGGTCTGGCGAAGCTGCGCGAGTGAAAACGGCTTGGAGATGTAATCGAAGACCTTCATTTTGAAGGTAGCGCGCATGTCTTCGAGCGACGGGTAGCCGGTGACGATGATCACGCAGAGCCCGGGATAGGCCGCCAGCAGTTGCTCGAGCACCTTGTCGCCTTTGAACTCGCCCATTTTCATGTCGAGCAGGACGATATCGGGCAGACGCTGCTCACAGGCGGCGAACAACTCATCCGGGTGAGGGAAGGCGCGGATGGAATACAGCCCGTCGTCCTTGAGCGCGTCTTCGAGGTAATTGCAGAAATCGGGGTCGTCGTCGAGGATCGCGAGATCTACCAAGCCATTTACGGAGGGAAGATCGGGCGCTCGCTCGGAAGGCTTTATCGCCAATTCAGTGCGCTCCTCCATTGGATGCGATGCTCCGGCGCTGCTCGGACGCGGGCAGCGCTACTTCCAGGCAGGCGCCGCCTTCGGTCCGGTTGGAGGCGGCAATGGTGCCGCCATGCTGGTGTACGATGCCTTCGGCCACGGTCAGGCCGAGGCCGGTGCCCTTGGCGTCGAGACGCGTGGAGACAAAGGCTTCGAAAATGTCGGGCAGGACGTCGGCCGGGATGCCGGGGCCGTTGTCTTCGACGGCGATGGAGATCCAGGGCTGCGCGTTGCGCTGGAAGCGGCGGGTGTGGACGGCGATCTGGCCCGAAGCGGGGATGGCGTACAGTGCGTTGCGCAGCAGGTTGACGAACACCTGCACCAAGCGGTCCGAGTTGCCATATACGACGTCCTCGATGTCGACGCCGTTGGTGAAGCGCGAGGCGGAGGCTTTGGCATCGATGGCCACCAGGGTCCAGGCTTCGTCGACCAAATGGCGCAGGGGCACGGGCTCCATGTGCTGCTTGCGGACGCGCGAGAAGTCGACCAGGCTTTCGCTGATGCGGCGGATGCGCTGGGTGACGCGCAGCATGCGGGCCAGGCGTTCGAGCGTCGCGGCGTCCTTGGTGGTTTCCGTGAGTTTCTCGATGGAGCCTTGCAGGACGGTGAGCGGGGTGTTGAGCTCGTGCGCGACGCTGGCGCTCAATAGGCCGAGGCTGACCAGGCGGTCCTGCGCTTCGAGTTTGCGCAGGGCTTCGGCGAGATCTTCCTCGCGCTTGCGAAGCTCGATGACAGTGGCGTTGCGCGAGCGCATGATCTGGCCGATCTCGTCGGCGGGGATGAAGGCTTCGTGGATCAGCTCGCGCTCGTGATCGCCGCGCTGGGTGGCCTGGTCGGCGTCGAGCATGAGCTGCAAGGGCCGGTAGACGTAGAGCGGCATGATGGTGGTTTCGAGCACCAGCACGGCCAGGATGTAGATGGCGCCGAGCACGATAAACAGGTTGGTTTTGGCATGATCGGGCAGGTAAGCATACAGCGCGAAGTAGACGCCCAAGGCCAGGATCAGGAAAAAAACGTTGTGCAGCACCATCAGCTTGAGGCGCACCTTGAGATCGCCGAACAGGCGGCTGACGCGCTTGGGCGAACGCGTGGCCGGACGCAGTGAGGCCGGAATGCTGAGGAATTGGGTGCGGCTCATAGTGGCCGATTCAATTTTACGCTATCGCGCGCGGGAATCGGGGGTGGGGGAGGAGGTGGGAGGTGCGGCGAAATTTTTTCGCAGCGGGCGAAGTTGCGGCGAAGACGGCGGAGCCGATTGGAGCGTGGAGGGTTGAGGCGTTCGGATTCAGAATATCGCGGGAGGGTGGGGCGCGGGACAATGATCCGCGCTAAGTGAAAGGAAGGAGGCGAGGAAGAAGCCGGGGTGATGCGTGATTGGAGCGGGCGAGGGAGTGGGCGGAAATCTCTTGCGCGACCGACTCGTCAAAGTACTGTATGACGAGGCGAGCATACGGTATTTTCTGGCAGAATTGAATGAATTCAGCAATCTTGGAAAAGGGTCTGAAACGATGAAGGTTCCTTATGCGAAGAAGTGGCAGAAGGAAACAGATAGGCTACGCCAGATCGCGCTCGACTGCGACCTGACCGAAGAACTCAAGTGGGGCAAACCGTGCTTCACCTTTCTAGAGAAAAACGTGGCGATCGTGATCCCGCTCAAGGAGTGGTGCGCGTTCTCGTTCTTCAAGGGCGCACTGCTCAAAGATCCGAAGCACGTTCTCGAAAGGATCGGAAATGCGCAGGCCGGGCGATGGATTAAATTCACCTCGCTGCGGGAGATTGCGGCCCAACGATCGACCCTGAAGGATTATCTCTATGAAGCTATCGAACTGGAAGAGTCCGGGAAGAAGGTAGAGCTAAAGAGGCCTTCCGAGTATCCGATTCCCGAGGAGTTGCAGAGGAAGCTGGATCGCGACGCGGTTCTCAGGTCGGCATTCGCAACGCTCACACCAGGCCGGAGGAAGTCATACATTTTCCACGTCTCATCCGCCAAGCAGGCAGAAACCAGAGCAGCGCGTGCGGAAAAGTGCGTGCCCATGATCCTGAGTGGACGTGGGTTCAATGAGTTCCCGAGGCTGGAGTCGAGGGGAAGACGGGCCGGGCCGCAACCGCCAGTCGGCCGCTAAACCGTGTTCTTGGCATGTATGGCGCCCGCCAATTCCGGCGCTTTGGCGCGCTTGCGAGCAGGCTAGTGCGGCTCGACGAGGTGGCCGGGAAGGCGCGCTGTGAGCGCGGCTCTGAGCTTACATTGGAAGAAAGGCGCGTTGGGCGATGATTCCATTTCTGGTTCTGGTGGTGGCCACGCTCGCGTTTCGGGGCATCGGCGCCGCCGGCGTGGCTGTGCTGGACAGTTGGACATGGTCCTTGCGGGCGGGGCTTTGCGTGATGCTCCTGCTGACGGCATCCGCTCACTGGGGTAAGCGCAGGCCGGACCTGGTTGGGATGGTCCCCAGAGCGTTTTCGCGTCCGGATCGGATGGTGACGATCACAGGCATCCTCGAAATATT
>JASIGB010000440.1:0-14705 GCA_030045355.1 Bryobacteraceae bacterium | reverse complement strand
CATTTATCGTCATCCTCTCGATTCGCTGCTGACCAACTGGCTCTTCTGGCGCACATATATGCGCAAGAAGCGATGGATATGGGGCATCTCTCAGATTTACTCCAACACCGGCGATCTCTGTGCCGATCTTGAAGAGAACTTCGATGACTTCCGCGCGTTCGCCGAAGGCGACCCGGCCTTTTTCGCCGGGGCGCCGGGTCCGCGATTCCTGTCCTTCGTGGAATTCGTGGAGGAAACGGAGTTGCACATTCAGTCCGCCACACTCTCGCTTCGCCTGGAGGATTTCCTGGTCGATCCGGCGAAAGAATTCCTGCGGATGACCCAGGTCATGTCGGTGGAGGTTCGCCCGAACGGCAAGTCTACTGGCTTTCCGCGAACCAGCGCGTATCGCTGGCGAGCCGTGCAAGACGGCGCGCCCCAGTTCCGCGGTTTCGTCGCCGATCTGGATGCGGAAACTAGGCGGCGGATGGCGCGCATAGGATATTCAACAGAGTGAGTGCCGGGGTACCCGTGGGATCGAATCGCTCACGCTGGGATTGGCCGGAACGGCGTTAGAGGAAGCTGCCGTTAATGTTGGACATCAGGCGGAAATCTCGCCTGCGGTCGACGGCTCAGAAACGAACTGGCCAATGTCGAAAGTGCGGCGCTGAGCGGACCGCCGTCGGTGGAACCGAGACCAGTTGACAGGGGTGTACGCGGTCGCGGTTATTCGTCGTGTTTTTCTGCCGAAGATCCCGCGAAGACGCTGCGACCATCCGCCAAGGTTACTTTCTTGGCGTTCGCCAAACTAGAACGGTCTTTGGCTTGATAGCCTTCGACCGTCACCTGATCGCCGGTCTTCAGCGAATCTTGCCGCCACCCTAAGTGGCGCAAGATGAGCGGCGGTCCAAGTTCGATATTCCAATTGACAACCACGCCTTGATCGTTCTTCACGTCTACGTAAAAATGGACGTGTGGATTGGTCCACTCCACGTTCGTGACCGTACCGGTGATTTGAACTGGTTTATCGCTATCGTATTCGGCGGTGAACGAGTGATGGGCGTACGCGAGCGAGCGCGAAAGCAGTAGCGCCAGAGACAGGATCAAAACATACACATTAGATCTCAATCGGTTTTCCTCCTTCGCTCCCGAATACGGGCTCAGCTAGTTGGCGCTCACGTGCTCGCTGTATTGATTATTCTCCGCGCAAACGTACTCCTCGACTTCCTCATCGGGAGCGAGGACATTCACGACCTTGGTCTGGAACGGCTTTTTGAAGCTTTTTGGATCATCATAAGTGGTTTCCACTTCGAGATGACCCAAGTCCGGCCGCCGCAACCGGTCCGTAATATGCAGCTTGCCGGTATGCGGGAACATATTCAGCCACGTCTTATCATTCAACCCAACCGTATCGATGACCAGTGTGTCGCCTTCCCATTTGCCAATCGAATATCCCTGCCACGAAGGCTCCAGGTCCTTCGGGAAGCTGCGCCCATCCAGGTACACCTGATGAGCGGCGATCACATCGTCGCTTCTGAGCGTCACCATGAGCTCGAGAGTCTGGACGATTTTGATGGGCCAGCGAGCCAGGAATCCCGGGAGCTCTGGGAGGCATCGAGCGGAAGGCTTGTCTTTATAGTCATTGAGGACCCGTTCGCGGAATAAAGCTCTGGCCCATGGCAGCAGGTCCGGTTGTCGCGAAGATCCCCCAAGCGACGCGGGAGATATCAGCCAGACACCGGAGAAGTCCGGCTTCCCATCCGGAAATCTAGGCGCAGGCCCTTGCGGAGGAGGCGGCCTTTTAGAAAGAAGTTCAAACAAGGCCTGCATTTCTCCGAGTGTGCCCAGCAGTGCGACATTCGCCGAGAGCTGAATCTCCAAGTGTCCCGACTCGCCCGCGGTAATCACGACGCCCCTACGCACAAAAGGCCGGTAGGTGGCGTTGATAACGAAGATGTCGTACTTTCCGGGCGGCAGTTGCACAAGGGTATATTCGCCCTCGGCCGAGCTTACGGCGTTGTAGTCAGTTCCGGTTTCGGTGTTCCTGCCTTCAACAGTAACACCCGCCGCCGGAGCGTGCGCCGGATCGAAAACGGAACCCGCAATGGAGCCGAATTCAGTTTGGCCTAAGGCCAGCAAGCAACACCAGCAGATGCCGATGACAATTGGCAGGGGACGCATGCGAAACCCGACGGCCTCCGGCATTATACAACGGCGGACGGAAACGCAAATGCGGGCTACGAGTGATCCGCTCAGCGTGGCACAGACCGCATGTTTTGTAACCGCCTCACTATCCGGCTTGCCATCAGTGAATTGGGCGCTCGCGACAGCCGAGATCCGTGGGATTCTACTTGACGGCCGGCAACTCGGGTTTGCCTTCCGGAGACCTCTCGTCCACAGCGATCGCAAAATAGCCGCTCACGGCGTAGGTGTTCATAACAGCTACCATGTCCATCGTGCTCTGTCGCCCCCATAATTCGATAGCCTTCGCGAATGTGGCGGAATCGACTCTCTTGTCGCGGAACATCTCACGCCCGAAGCGGATGACCTCAGCGTCCTTGTCGTTGACACCGTCGAGCGGGCGCCCCAGTCGAACGACATCGATCACCATGGGGTCGACTGCGGCCTTAAGAGCGGCAGGCTGGTGACCGTTCCATTCCAGGTTGTAGTTGGTTTCGCGGCACGCAACCAGAATCGCAAGCTCCCGCGTATGCGGATCGAGCGTTCCGCCGGACACCGCGGCGTTATGGAGATCAAGTAATGCTTTTGCGACGGCCGGGTTGTAGGCGGCGAAAGCGAGCGGCCCACGCAGCGTGCCGTCCTTGTTCACAAAGATCCCGAGGCTCTTCTGGCTATTGGCGTCCAGGTCCGACTTCTTGACGTACGGCAGGCGTGCACGAGATTGGGTATCAAGATCGGCGGGCAGCTTCGTTTGAGCGTAAGCGATGAAGGCCGCTGAGATTCCAAACAGGATCGCGGCACGTTTCCGACAGGCTGGGGAGAGGATCATGTTTTTCTTCCTTCATAGATTCTAGTCACTCTTTCCCAGCCATTGATACTTCGGGGCCCACTCAGTTCGCGTATGGACGTTCGAGAATAGCAACGGTGCCTGAGCGCAGTGGGTACCGTTAATGAAGAGCATTCTATCGGGAGCGCTCCCGTGCGAATTGCCGCGAAGCTTCAGACCGGTCTCCGGGAGCGCTTTCGATAGAAAGTATTGAACTGAGCCGCCCGCGATTTGGCAGGGCAATTGCTCTATGGGTATTGAATCGACTTTTTGCAATTCCTTGGGTGGCTCGGGTTCTGGATAGCGGAGCGGTGCATGGCAATTGCCCTGCGAAATCATACCACGCATCAGCTCCTTGGGCGCCCGCGGCTTAGTTCAATGGTGGACATCAGGCACGAGCTTCGCGTGCGGACGCCGCAGGCGCCACTCCCCCCGCCCACTCAATGTCGGAGTCGGCCTCCAACATCGCGGCGGAGACCGTCCCGGGATCGTCACCGGCCAGAACCAGCTTCGGATCGTTTGCGGACAATTGAAACATTTTCCTGAATTGTTGGATATCCGAGAGATTGACAACCGAAGCGCCCACCACGGCGATGGTCAGTCCGGTACCGGCAGTAGGAAGACCGGGGAGGCTGTAAATGGTATCGATATCGCCTGGCGCAAGAGCGTGACTACCATCGCTCTCGGTGGCCAGAGGGTGCGGGTGCCCGGCCGGTTCCAGAAAGAAATCATCCAGTCCGTGGATGCCAGCAACCAAATCCACAAGATCGGCCGGTATCGACGGTGGAATCGCCGGCGCGTAATGCATCTTCCCGCCGACCTGGTAATGATGGATCTCTGTGTGAAAACTCTTTTGCACCTGGAAGACGGTCCCACTGAAAACGATCCAGCCCAGTCCGCGCGCGGTTGAAGCCACGACAAAACCCTCCGAGCGTAACCAGTCCACGACTCGATTCAGTTTCTCCGCGCTAGCACCAAAACGATCACCAAACTCCTCGGGTGTCAACCATTTGTGAAAGTGCGGCGAGGAAGGGTCTTGCAGTTCTTCCAGAAATTGGTCGAGCGCGGCTCTTTGCTCGGGAGTGCGTCTGAATACCAGACCCAGTTGAGATAACTTACGCCCGACTTCAACGGGGCCCCGGTCATCCTCAGGGCGAATCCTGGGATTGATGGCGCCGCTCAACGTCACCTCTCTCGTGGCGTCTTGCTGCCCGGCGCCAGCCTGCCCTGAGAGGCGGGGCAAAGATTGACAACATAAAGCAACAATGCCAGCGAGGACCCTCGCATTCGAAATGACATAAACGATAAGGAGACGAAGTTCCAAGAATAGCAAATGCAATGTTTTGCGTTCGCATGTATATCACCGACGCCATCGAGATTTCAGTACCCAAGATGGATTGTCCGCTATCCGTATAAGGCTCAGGTTGATCACACGGCCCCCGGCGGCCGGCTTCGTGGCCTGGGACAAGCCGCTCCAGTATCAGTCCCCGATTGCGGGTCGGCCTACCTGATCGAGAAGTGGCTGAAGGCGGGTCCGGCGGCGCAGTGCCCGAACGGCGAGTGCAAGTACAAGAAGCCGTTGGAGCCGGTGCCGGCCGGCGCGTAGCTCGCGTCCACCGAGACAGCCCTGCTCGACGCCATGGAATCTCGCTGGTGACTTTGCCCGAACGTGAACCCTCCGGCCGGCAACAGCCGCCGGCGGCGTGCTTCCTGGCCATGGGGCAGTTCTTGAAGCGCAAAGGATTGTCTCCACAAAGCCGCCCTCCGTGCCGGTTAGCTCGGCGTTTGCGCTAACTTAATACCTTGCGCTTCATGTCAACCAAACTTCTGATCAAATCCCTTTTCTCCGTGGTTCTTTTCGTGCCCGGCGCCGCAGCACAATCCTGCTCCAGTTCCGTGACAGGCACAGCCGTCCCTTCCCTGGCAGGGCTCGATCAAGCGATGCAAAATGCGCTCTCGGCAAACAGCGTTGCCGGCGGCGCGCTGGCCGTGTCCTACCATGGCCGCCTGGTTTTCGCACGCGGATACGGCTGCGCCGACACTGCGTCCAATACGCCGGTTCAGCCGGATTCGTTATTCCGCGTCGCCAGCGTCAGCAAAACCTTCACCGCCATCGCCATTATGCAGCTTGTCCAGGAAGGAAAGCTATCCCTAAACGCCAGCGTGTTCGGATCCATCTTGACCTCTTATCAGCCTCTGCCGGGTAAGGTCATCAACCCCGAATTGCTTTCCATCACGGTACAGAATCTGCTGGAACACACCGGAGGCTGGGATCGCACCACGACGGAATATTTTAACGGCGTACCTTATAGCGAGCCGCTGGACGGTTTGTTGGTCGCGGCGGCCGACGCCACTGGTCATCCCATCCCCGCAACCGACTCCGACGTCATTACGGTCATGCTCAGCCAACCACTGCAGCATACCCCGGGAACCTACTACGCCTATTCCGATTTTGGCTATTGCCTGCTGGGCCGGGTGGTGGCACAGGTTTCGGGGATGGGCTATGAACAGTACGTCCAGCAGAACATTCTCAAGCCGCTTGGCATCGGGAGGCAGAAGCTTGGCGCCACGATGCAGTCCGATACAGTGAACGGTGAGGTCACCTATTATGCTCCTCCGGGGACGCCGCTCATACAGAGCCTGTTTCCCTTTGTGACCTCTCCGGTTCCGGCGCCCTACGGCAACCATTTTATGGAGGATGTGGACTCGGCCGGCGAGTGGGTTGCGGACACCGTGGATCTGACGCGCTTTCTGAACGGTATCTCGGGCGCCGGCGGTGGAACTGCCTTGCTCACTCCGCAGACCATCGCATCTATGCAGGTGAACCCCGACGTCCAGAATCAACCCGCGGGTTCGTTCTACGGACTGGGATTCGATTACACGGAAATTCCGGGCGGTCTTCGCTGGACCAAGGACGGCGCGCTAACTGGTACAGCGTCCTACGTGATCGTCAATCCGGTATCCGGGTTCACCTGGGCCGTGGTGTTCAACGGCGATCCAACGCCCGAAACGGGCACCTCTTCGGAGGACAACGGCGGTACGTTCATCACGAACGTCGTCGACGCAATCATCAACGTCCTGACCCAGGCTAACGACAACAACACCGTCCCCAGCGGCAATCAATATGCGAATTTCCAGAGCACACTTCTGACGCCGACATTCTCTGCGACCAATCCGGTGACGAATGGCGCGACCTTTCAGCCCGGCATCGTCTCGGGTTCATGGGTAGCGATTCAAGGACAAAATCTGGCCACTGCGACACGCATCTGGTGGGCGGACGAGGTGGTCCTGCCGGATCTGCCCATCGAAATCGACCACGTGCTGGTCACCATCAACGGCAAGAACGCGGCCGTCTACTACGTTTCGCCCACGCAGCTCAATGTCCAGGCGCCCACCGATAGCACGCTTGGACCAGTCAACATTCAAGTCACGCGCGACGGCACAGTCAGCGCGGTGATTCAGGCCAACTATGTCCCGGCGGCGCCCGGCTTCTTCAGCTATTCAGCGAACGGTAGGAATTATCCATCCGGAGTCCATGCCAACGGCACTTACGTGGGAGATATCGCCGGGACCACGCCTGCGATGCCGGGCGAGACCATTGAGCTATTCGCTACCGGACTCGAACCGACCCAAGGAGGCGTTGCGCCGGCGGTCACACTTCTCACGCCGCCGCCAGTAATCACCATCGCAGGAGTGCCGGCTACGGTAGCCGCTGCACTCATCTATCCAGGCGAATGGCAGCTCAACGTGACAATTCCTCCAGTAACGTCCGGCGAACAGCCGATTACTCTGAGCTACGGGGGAGCGTCAGAGTCGGTCGCAACCTATTTAGCGGTCGGATCGAACTAACGACTGAGATATTCGCATCCTGTTCGGGGAGAAACATCGACTGCGCTGCTTGAAGAAGCTCTTCGATCTGGTTCTGGCGCAGTACTACCTGGCCAATACGGTCGAAATTGCCACCTGAACTCTCGCAGCCGCCTGTTCTTGGACATCACCATCCGAACCCAGCTCCATCAGGTTCCAGTTACCACGCGACCCAGGCGCTCAGGCGCGATTCAAATCCGACGATGGCGCCGTCTGCCGTTCCGCTTAGGGAGAGTAGTCGGCCACTCTTCCAGAGGTCAAGGAACTCACGGAGCCCCGCACGACTTGGACGTAGTCCATCCAGACGGCGCCAATGATACACTTGGCGGCAACGATTGTGGCAGGAGGACAAAATGGTCAACCGCAGAGGCGCCCTGAAAATCGGCGCGGCGACGCTCGCAGGTGTGTTCGTCAAGAGGCCTGATTCTGGACCATACCGGTCGCCGACGCAGCCGGACCTCGCATTCCACAGAGCGATTTTCGACCAACGTTTCGCGGAGTCCCAGGTTTTCGCGGCCGAACTGCACAAAGCAGGCGTCGTCACGTCCGCGATTCGCGGAGACGTTGCCGAACTTTGGTACGACGATCTGCGCCGGCATCTTAGAGAAAACAATTCGCCAATCACCGGCTTGACGGATCGCGCCGCATTGTTTTGTCTCGAAGAATTGGCGCGCGACGTGGGGATGAAGGTTGTCTTCAGAGTGGATCGCGTAATTGAGAAGGGTCAAGACGCGAATCACGCACAGGAGATCGGGCGGACGATGGCTCAGATGATCAGCCATTTCGACAGCAATGCGCCGCGGGATGCGTCCGCTCAAAAGCGCACGGGCCCGTTTTCTCCTGAAAACAAAACGGCGCTGGTGTCCTGGGTGATTGCGTGAACGCGTTGATCGCCTAAAACGGAAAGGGAATTGTCAATGGTTTTACCTCCGAATGTAAGCGCAGCGGACTTCAACGCGGCCCTCAACGAATTCCGGTCGGCGGTAGGTGCGGGCTGGACCTTCAGCTCCGACGAAGATGTGGCGCTCTATCGCGACTCTTACTCCATCAATTGGGGCGAACCGGAAGAGCGGGTGGCCTCGGCGGCAGTCGCCCCGGCCAAGGTCGAGGAAGTGCAACAGATTGTTCGCATCGCGAATCGTTACCGTATCCCTTTGTATCCGATCTCCACGGGCCGCAACCTTACCTACGGCGGATCCGCCCCCAATATGCGCGGCAGCGTCGTGGTCGATTTGAAGCGCATGAATCGCATCCTGGAAGTCGACGAAAAACGGGCGTTTGCATTAGTCGAGCCAGGCGTTAGCTATTTCGATCTTTACAGCCACATTCGCGAGCGCAGCCTCAAGCTGATGCTGGATGTGCCGGACCCGGGTTGGGGCAGTCCTATGGGCAACAGCCTGGATCATGGGGCTGGCTACACGATGGCTGCGTTTCGCGATCACTTTAGCTCGCACTGTGGCATGGAAGTGGTGACGCCGGACGGGGAGGTAATCCGCACAGGCATGGGCGCTGTGCCCAACGCGGATAGCTGGCAGGACTTCCACTATGGTGCCGGCCCTACGGTGGACGGGTTGTTCGCACAATCGAACTTCGGAATCGTCACTAAGATGGGTTTCTGGTTGATGCCTATGCCGGAAGCTTTCTTATCCGGCACCGTCACCGCGCCGCAGCATCAGGACCTCGAAGCGCTTGTGTATGAGGTAAGCTACCTGGAAGATCTCGGCCTCACAGGCATGCCGCAATATGGCAGTCCTATCGGTCGTTCAGCGATTGGTCCGGGCGCAGCGGCCATGGCAAGCTTGATGCAAAATGGTTGGCCTTCTGCTGAGGCGGTAGAAAACTTCGTCGCGGCGCAGAAGCTTCCAGCCTGGTCGGTCCAGCTTTACTTTTATGGTCCGGAAGAAACCGTTCGCGCCACCTGGCAGGCCGCCAAGCGGCGGATAGGCAAGGCGATTGCCGGCGCGACGTTCCAGGACGGCGAGTTCCTGACACTGCCCATCCCCAAGGAAAAGGAGCCTACCCAATCCGACAAGCCTCGCCTGGGAATTCCCGCGCTCGAAGTATTCAATATGGTGGCGCGGAACGCAGCGAACGCCAGTGATCCCCCGGACGGACACGCCGACCTCTTCGTCACCATCCCGCGCAAAGCCTCGGCGCTGTTTGACGCGACACGGGTCCTTCATGACGCCTACGCGGAGCTTGGCCTCCCGGCCCAGCAGAATCCATTTCCCACACCGTTTACTTACTACTCGCGCTGTTTCTGGACCGGTACCACGGTGCCCACATGGCGCGACCCCGCAAAGAACGCACGCAGCCGTGAACTATTTGCCAAGGTGATGAACCGCTGCGCCGAACACGGCTGGGTCGGCTATCGCACCAACCCCACGTTTCAGGACCTTCTGATCAGCAAGTATTCTTTCAACAATCATTCTCTACTGCGCTTCCAGGAAAAGCTAAAAGACAGCATCGACCCCAACGGAATCATCTCACCAGGCCGCTACGGAATCTGGCCGGCCAGCATGAGGAAGAACCGCGCATGAGATACCCATTCCTTCTTCTTTTGGTTATTGGACTGGGCAATTCTCTTGTGGCCCAGACACCGTCGGAGACGAACGGAAAAGTGGTCTTCGACAAATGGTGCGCCCCTTGCCACGGAGCCGTGGCGCCCAAGAATGTGATGTTTGGCAATGGCGCTCTGCCGGGCACCTCCGCCCTCTCCGTGAAATACAAAGGCAAGCTTCCAGCAGTGCTCGATCAACGTACCGATCTCACTCCCGCGATGATCAAGAGCGTGGTCCGGCACGGGTTGTTCGGCATGCCCATTACGCGCAAGACGGAAGTGAGTGACGCGGAACTTGAGGACGTAGTGGCGTATCTCACGCGCAATCAGAAGAAGTAATGGAAGCCGCGTAGTCCCAGCATTTGCCGTTAGGTGTTGCTAACCGTTCTTCTAACCAGCAATCCGGCACCAATACACCGGGCGTTCAGGCGGAGTCCGCTGCTTCGGGCGAATTGTCGGGCACTCGGAGAATCCACGGGTGACGGAAGGATCAATCCCGGTAAGGGAGTCGCCGTCTCGTCAGCCGCAATTTGACCCAATGTTGGAAACCATAGGTAGGCAGGAAACACGTGACTGCTGTTTTTCCACGCGGCGCGAAGGTCGAAGCGGAGCGAGATTTGCGAGAGGTCTGTACCGGGTTGAAGAGTCAACGGCGTGTCGAGAAGCTGTGTCACGTATCCAGGCTGAGCGTGAAGATCGCGCGCGACGCCGAGCGACACCTGCAGGTAAGAGGGAAACGGCTTCAGAGTGTTATAGGTGCTGTCGGTCACCTGATCGGCATACCGGCCTCCCAGAAGATCGTAAGTCGTGGCATGTCCATCCGCCGCGGAGATCACCCAGTCCGCCCCGACGGTTTCGCCACCGGCCAACTCCACACCGACAGCGGCATTATGTTCCACCAGGATTTTTTCGACCTGGGCGTCCAATCGCAGTTGCCCTCCGAGATTCAGAAGATTCTCGACGATGGGCCGAATGACGGCCTGAGACCCGCCAATAGGGTAGCCCGCGTTATGTGAGTTCATCCAAGCGAGAGAAAAGATCAGCGGCAACATGGAGAGATCCGCCGGCTCACCGCCGCCAAAGAACCTTCGGAGCAGTACGTGTTTGAATCGCGCAGCGTATTCTTGACCGTCATGCCCGACCAATGCCGCAGCAGCGGCAGATCCGGCGCGATTCGCAGTGCTGCCAGCCAATTTCGAGGCCAGGGGGCCGCGAAGTCCGTCAACGGAAATTTCGCCAGCCTACGGACGGCCGACGCGAAATGATGGATCTCGGCCTCATCCTCAGGGGCGTGCTTCAGGAGTTCGGCTTCCATGCGATCTACGTTTGTGTACACGATCAGCGGTTCGCCGCGCTCGGACTCCAAGCGCGCATATTCTTCCGGATCGATGAACTTCAATCGGTCGATGTCGAACACCTCTTGCCACTGCGAATGCATCGCTCCTGCGGGATTCGAGCCGAGCAGCCAGTAGAGGCAGTTTTCAAACGTGTAATCCCCCGGCGCCAGCTAGTCGCCAGCCCTCCTGGAGTGCCATGCATTTCGAGGATCTCGGCCTCATAGCCGCATCGTCGCGCGTATACGGCGGTGCAGAGTCCCGCGATTCCCCGCCGATGACGACGATTTTTCGGGTATCTTGGCTCGTCCCTATGGCCCTCGCCTCGTCACGGTTTCCGACACGCGATGATCCGTTCCGATAGACGTGGAAGGAAAAGCGGAGTAGCGCTATGATGCGCGAATGCGCGCAAGGAAGAATCGGTGATGAGGGTTTTTGCCCACCGGCTGAGGTGAATCATGAACCGGGTTGCCTGCGTCTTCCTGCCGGGAAAATTAATTCGAAGGTGTTACAAGTGCAACCTTGGTTAGTTGCGAGCGAAATTCTGAAAGGATCAGTTCAAAAGTATGGCACACGTATACAGCTTTCAAGTCTCGCCGACCCTGCCAGCGCGGCTGGAAGCGCTCAACCCACTCTCCTTGAACCTTCGCTGGACGTGGGACCATCCCAGCAGAGATGTGTTCGAAACTCTCGATCCCGATCTTTGGGAGGAATCGAGGCACAATCCGCGTGTGGTGCTCGGCCGCATCAGCCAGCAACGCCTTGCCGAACTCGCCTCAGATGAGGCGTTTCTTGCCGAATTGGATCGTGCCGCCGCCAGCTTGGCTGAGTACATGGCGGGCACCGGATGGTTCCGGCGCGCCCACCCCGATGTAGCTGGGGTTGTTTTTGCTTATTTCTCGGCCGAGTTTGGCTTGACCGAATGCATACCCAATTATGCGGGCGGTTTGGGAATCCTTGCCGGGGATCATCTCAAGTCCGCCAGCGACGTGGGACTGCCTCTGGTGGGGGTTGGCTTGCTCTACCAGCGCGGCTACTTCCAGCAGTACCTGAACGCGGATGGCTGGCAGCAGGAAACCTATCCTGTGAACGATTTTTCGAACCTGCCAATAGTGCCGGAGCTGGACGCACAGAACAACCCGCTCACCGTATCCGTGGAGTTTCCCGGACGCCTGTGTTGTGCGCGGCTGTGGAAGGCGCAGGTTGGGCGCGTCCCGCTGTACCTGCTAGATACGAATGTGCCGCAGAACTCGGACGGGGACCGCCGGATCACCGGGTCGTTGTACGGCGGCGACGATGAATTGCGCCTGCAGCAGGAAATCATCCTAGGGATCGGCGGCATGCGCGCGCTGGGAGCGCTTGGGATTCGTCCTACAGTTTGCCATTTGAATGAAGGGCACTCCGCGTTTCTGGGGCTCGAAAGGACGCGCGCCCTGATGGATGAGCTGAAGGTTTCGTTCTTCGAAGCTCGCCAGCTTGCAGCCGCGGGCAACTTGTTCACTACGCACACTCCGGTCCCGGCTGGCTTCGATCGTTTTGACCCGCAGATGATGGCCAAGTATTTTAGGCCGTTGGCCGAGCGGTTCGGCATCCCTTTTGAACGGCTGATGAGCTACGGCCGTCAGAATCCCGCGGATCCCAATGAGAGCTTCAACATGGCCTACCTGGCCGCTCGCATCAGTTCCGCGGCCAACGGCGTCAGCCGTCTCCACGGAGTGGTCACTCGAAAAATGGTTCGGAGCATGTGGCCGGGCTACGCGCTGGAAGAGATTCCGGTGGGCTCGGTCACCAACGGCGTGCACATTCGCAGTTGGGTCTCGCTCGAAATGACCGCGTTGCTGGACCGTTATCTGGGCCATCGTTGGGCGGAGGAGCCCGCCGAGAGCGGCGTCTGGAATCGCGTCGACCGAATTCCCGACCACGAGCTGTGGCGCGTACACCAGATTCGCCGCGAACGCTTGGTCCATTATGCCCGCCAAGCCCTCGAGTCCCAGCTGCGCCGGCGCGGAGGTTCGGATACCGAGATCGCCGCGGCCCGCTCGGCGCTTAACCCTGACGCCCTCACCATCGGATTTGCCCGCCGGTTCGCAACGTATAAGCGCGCAACTTTGCTGCTGCGGGATGTGCCCCGACTCAAGCGGATTCTGACGAACCCGGCGCGTCCGGTTCAGGTTCTGCTCGCCGGAAAGGCTCATCCTCACGACTCAGCGGGAAAGGATCTGATCCGCCAGATCATCCACTTCGCCAGTGATCCGGAGGTTCGTTCGAGCGTAGTGTTTTTGGAAGACTACGACATACGCGTTGCGCGCCACCTCGTGCAAGGTGTCGACGTGTGGCTGAACACGCCCCGGCGCCCCAATGAGGCCAGCGGCACCAGCGGGATGAAACTGTTGCCCAATGGCGGTCTCAATCTTTCCGTGCTGGATGGCTGGTGGGCGGAGGCCTACGATCGCGAGGTGGGCTGGGCGATCGGATACGGTGAAGATTACAATAACGACGACTACCAGGACGCGGTCGAGTCCGAGGCTCTCTTCAATCTTTTAGAGAAGGACGTAACGCTCTTGTTTTATGATCGTGACGAGGAGGGTCTCCCGCTCCGCTGGATCGCGAAAATGAAGGCTTCGCTGAAACGCTTATCTCCGATATTCAACACCAACCGCATGGTGAGGGAATACGTGGAGCGCTTCTATATTCCCGCGGCCAAACGCTACTGCGAGCTAGCCGCGGAGAGCGGCGCCAAACTGCGCCCTATCATCGAGTGGCGCCACCGGCTTCGAGCTAGTGGCTCTCAAGTCAAGATCATACAAGTTCACGCTGAGGGCAGCCGAGAGATCCGCGTGGGAGAAAGGATACGGGTGACGGCCTCTGTTGTTCTAGGCGAGATATTGCCAGAATCTGTCCGGGTCCAGATTGTGTCCGGCTCGCTCAATGAGGGCGGGATGATTGTGAACGGTTCTTCGCACGATATGAGGCACGCTGGCGTGCGTGAAAACGAACATCAGTATGAGGGCGAGTTGGAGTGCCTCGAAAGCGGATCGTATGGCTTCAGCGTGCGGGTAATTCCTTACCACCCCGATGTACGGGTGCCCTTCGAGCATCCGTGGCTGGTCTGGGCGGAATAGCCCAACTAGTCGACAGGACGCATTACAACGGCGTGACTGACTTCGCGGGCCGGCCCGCCTACAATAGCCGCATGCTGGGCAATGAACTGAACCGCGACACACACACATTTACCCACAATGGGTCCGAGTACTCGATCTACACATTCATGACGCGGGACGGGATCTTGTGTTATCGCGTCTGGCGCAAGATGGATGAGGGACGGGCGGAATCGGGCGAGGCGAGGACCGATCTGATCCAGCGGCTTAAGAAAGAGTTGGAGAACCGTAAGCAGGCTCAGTAAGTTTTCAAAAGGCTCACGCGAGTTTCCGCAGCAGATCTTCCAGGTCGCCAAGCTTCTCGGTCATTAGATTTGAGCCTGCTTGAGAGCGCTAGAATCTCGTCGGCACGGCGGTTAACGTCGAAGTCCAGTTCGCTACGAACCCGATCCCGCTGATCCTGGCGGTTCTGGCTCATCGTGATTACGGGTGCTTGAATCGCGGCCCGCATCCACAGCAACAGGTTCAGCAAGATTACGATACTGCTATCGGTAACGTACAGAACGGTTCGCCATAAGTATCACTGCCGTATTTCGTCGCCCCCGCGAGGCCCGCTTGCTAGTCTGCTGGTCTGCGGAAACGCAAGTTCGTCGTTACGGCCGACTCGACTTTGGGGCGAAAGCCCTCTCCCCGGAGACCGGGGAGAGGCCGTTGTCGTGTGGTAGGGACGAATATTAAATCTTGTCGTCGTCGTCCTTGTCAACTTTAGCGATGCGCACCCGGCGTTTGAAGTCGCTTGCGGGGCGAACCTTCTTCTCGCCGGGGAAGGGGACCTTAAACCCGGTGGCCTCGTACCAATC
>JASIGB010000439.1:0-12265 GCA_030045355.1 Bryobacteraceae bacterium | reverse complement strand
GCGGCCACCATTTGACAGGTGATCTGCGCGCAAGCCGCGAGCGCCCCCAGCAAAAGGTCTCCGGAACACGCGCCGGTGCCCGCGCCGCCGACTCCCTGATGTGCCTCGGCTTGGTAAATGGCGCGCCCGATGTCCACCGAGCAGGCCACGGCGACATTCGTCTGGCCGGCTTTCGCCTGGATGGTGATTTGCGAGGCCGTGGGGTCGCTGCGGTAGCGTTCTTTCAATGGTTTCTGCAGAGATCGGAGATCCATGGCGGCCTCTATTTTGTTCTGTGACATGCTAGCATCAACTGAGGCAACCATGCCCAAATTCGTAATCGAACGCGAAGTTCCGGGCGCCGGAAATCTGTCGGATGCCCAATGGCGGGAATTATCCCAAAAATCGGTTAACGTTCTGCGGAGCCTGGGTTGCGAGATCCAATGGCTCCACAGCTACGTGACCGGCGACAAGGTGTACTGCGTGTACCTGGCGCCGGATGAGGCGACGATCCACGAACACGCGCGGCGCGTTGGCATTCCCTCCAACCGCGTCTCCGCCGTCCGCCGGCTCATCGATCCGGCCACAGCGGAATAATCGCTGTCGTTCCTGCGCGCGAACCCCGCGCTAACCAGGATAAACTGCGCTCTCGGGCAGCAGCGCTCCCTCGATGGCCTTCTCCACCGGCAGTGCCCAACCTTCCAACCAGGCGGTCGCGCCTGTAGTGTTGGCCAGTGCCTGTCTGGCGGGGTCCAAGATGGCTTCGAGTTTGGTATGCTCGGCGGGACCGAGCGGAGCGCCAATACTTTGGCGCAAGGCAGCCGCTGCGCCTGCCAAACGCAGCGCACGCTCCGGTTGGCGTTGAGCCGCCGCCAACGCCGCGAAGCACTCGAGCAAACGCGCAATCCCGCGCTTATGTTCCAATTCCTGAAAAAGTTTGAGGCTTTCCCGGTAAAGGACGTGAGCGGCGGAAATATTTCGTTGTTCCCTCGCCAAGGTTCCCAAATCCGTCAGCGTGCCGGCAATGCCCCAACGGTCACCCAGCTCCCGAAAAATCCCCAAAGCCCTTTCGTACAAAGCTTGAGCGGCGGTGGAGTCACCTTGATCCCGGGCGACATCGCCCTGGGAATTCAGCGACCAGGCGACGCCTGTCCGATCCCCCAGTCCTAGAAAAATTGCGAGACATTCCTCGTATAGCGAATGCGCGTTCGCGTAATTACCCTGCAATTTGACCACACCCGCCAGGTTGCTGAGGCAACGGGCGACAGCCTTCTGGTCGCCCAACTCCCTCCACAGCGTCAGGCCTTCTTCGAACAGAGCATGCGCAGCCGTACTCTCGCCCCGATGCCGGGCGTTCACCGCCAGCCCGTTCAGCGAAACGGCGATGCCTTGCTTATCCCCCAACTGGCGCGCGAGATCCAGACTTTCGCTGAAGAGTGCGTCCGAAGAAGCGTAATCCAACTGTTCGCTCGCCAGCACGCCGGCGAGAAACGTCGCACGCTCCCGCGTCTTGGTGGGAGAGGCGGCCGCGGGCAGTTTCAGCAGCTTGCCGAACCTGTCCCGGCCCTCGGCGAGATACTCGCGCGTCTCCCAGAAGCGAAACAGGGCGGCGCAAAGACGCAACCCCCACTCCGCATCTCCGGTTTCCGTCAACCATTCCAGGGCTGCGCGAAAATTATCGTGTTCCAGCGCGAAACGTTCCAGCCATTCGGCTTCGTCGGCGCCGCTGGGCGCGGTAGATTCTTCCTCGGCCAACACCAAGCAATAGGCGGCGTGCGCGCGCTTCGTGAGAGCCTGCTCGCCGCTGGCCTCCAGCTTTTCCAGGGCGTACTCGCGAATCGTTTCCAGCATCAAAAAGCGAGATTCACCGTTGGGCTGTTCCACCTGCTGCAGCAGGCTTTTGTCCACCATGGACGCCATTCCATCCAGCAGGTCCAAATCGAGATCGCCTTTCGTGTCGCAGACCGCTTCCACGCCTTCCAAATTGCTTCCACCGACGAACACCGATAATCTGCGGAAAAGCTTTTGGTCGGCAGAGCTCAGCAGGTCGTAGCTCCAATCGATGGCAGAGCGCAGCGTCTGCTGCCTCTGCGGCAGGTCCCGCGCGCCACCCGTCAGTAACTGCAACCGGTTGGTGAGCCGTGTCAGCATCGAAGCCGGGGAAAGCACTTTGACCCGCGCCGCCGCTAGCTCGATCGCCAGGGGCAGACCGTCCAGGCGGGTGCAAATTTCCGTGACGGTGCGGGCGTTCTCCCGATTCAATTCAAAATCCGGCTTGGCAGCCACGGCCCGTTGGACGAATAGCGCGATCGCCGGATACTGCAACAGCGCCTCCAGCGAAAGCCGCGATAGCGAATCCGGCAGTGCCAGCGGCGGCACCGGAAATTCCTGTTCTCCGTACACATGCAGGGCCGCCCGGCTGGTTACGACGATTTTGAGATTGGGCGCCATCGCCAGGAGTTCGGCCACGGTGGACGCCGCCGCCGTGAGGTGCTCGAAATTGTCCATCAGCAGCAGCAGGGGCGGGTGCAACGGATCCTGCAGCTTCTTCTTGAGAATCTCAAGCGGAGACTGGCTTCCCGCTTCCCGCATTCCCAGCGTCTGCACCACCACCGAAGCGATCAAGCCCGGATCGGTCAGCGCAGAGAGCGGGACAAAATATGTACCACCCGGAAAACCCTCCACTAGGCCACTCGCCACCTCCACCGCGAGACGCGTTTTACCGATCCCGCCAGGACCGGTAACCGTGACCAGACGGACGTCGGGCCGCATCAACAGTTCCCGGGCGGCAGTTACTTCCTTCTCGCGCCCCACAAACCGGGTACGCTGCACCGGAAAGCCCGCCGGCCGGGCCTCCACCGGTTTGACCTCCATTTGGTGAATCGGTTTTTCCGAAAAGCTCTCGCGAATGGCTGCAAGTTCGCGCGCGAGATCACGGGTGGAAGCGTAGCGTTTATCAGGCTGCTTCGCCAGACATCTCTCGACAGCCCAACGCAGCGGAGCGGGGATTTCGGGGTTTTGCACTCCGATTGGCTCGGCTTGGTCCCGTAGAAGGGCCGTGATCGTCTCCGCTGCCGTGCGTTTCTCGAAAGGACGCTTTCCAGTCAGCATTTCGTAGAGCATCAAGCCGAATGAGAACTGGTCGGACCGGAAATCAACCTGGCCGCTGACAGCCTGCTCCGGTGACATGTACCGCCGTGTTTCCCAAAACCGACCCGGTTCAGTAGCAGCCTGCTCCGCTGGTTGCCGCGTTCCCCAAAGCCGGCCCGGTTCAGTGTGCCACACGGACATGTGGAGGGTCTCCGACGGATCCTCGGCGGGTGGCGCGATTTTCGCCAGACCGAAGTCGAGGATTTTGACGAATCCGTCGTAGGAGACCATTACGTTTTCGGGCTTTAAGTCTCGATGCGCGATGCCCGCTTCATGCGCCTTGGCCAGCCCCTCGGCAACGTGCGCCGCGATTTCGATCACCCTTCCTACCGGCAGCAAGCCGACCTGAAGCAGAGCGGCCAGCGTCGTTCCCTCTATGAGCTCCATTGCAATGTATTGAGTGGAACCGTGCTGCCCTAGTTCGTAGATGGTAACGATATTGGGGTGGTTGAGGGCCGATGCCAAGCGCGCTTCCTGCTTGAAGCGGCGTAACCGATCAGGGTCCGCGAAAAAGGCGGCGGGCAGAATCTTGATCGCAACGGCGCGCTCCAGGCGGGTGTCGAAGGCGCGATAGACTTCGCCCATCCCCCCGGCGCCAAGCGGGGCGACAATCTCATAAGACCCGAGTTTTGCGCCCGGAGCGCATGTCGCCGAACTGTCGCTGGCGGCGCGCGGCTCGGGAGAGGGAAGAGCTGTCGCGGCGCGGCCCGAATCTGCGTCCCGCCTCAGGCGCTGGAGGTCGCTGCGAATCTCCGAAGCGTGCTGGTAGCGCAGATCGCGATCCTTCTCCAGGCATTTAACGATGATGCGCTCTAATTCCGGCGGGACGCCGGGATTCAGCTGCACGGGAGGCACGGGAGAGCGGTTGAGAATGGATTCAAAAATAGTTCCCGGACTCTCCCCGCGAAATGGCAGCGCGCCGGTTGCCATTTCATAAAGCACCACGCCGAACGAGAATAAATCCGTGCGTGCGTCCACAGGTCTGGCGCGGACTTGCTCCGGCGACATGTAGCAAACCGTCCCCAGGATGGAACCGGGGCTGGTGAAGATCTGCGTGCTGGCTAGGCTGCCGGAAGTAGCTGCCTGAACCTTTGCCAGACCGAAATCCAGGATCTTGGCGTGTCCGCGATCAGTAATGAAGATGTTCGCGGGCTTGATGTCGCGATGTACGATGCCTTTCGAGTGCGCGGCGTCCAGTGCATCCGCGATTTCGATCGCCAGCGACAGCAACGCTTCAGTATCCATCGGCCGCCCGGCGATGCGCTCCTGCAGCGTCACGCCTTCCAGATATTCCATGACGATGTAGGATTGCTCGCCCGCTTTACCGATCTCATGGACGGTGCAGATGTTCGGATGATTTAAAACGGAAGCGGCTCGCGCCTCGCGCTGGAAACGGCTGAGAGTCTCGGAGTCCTGGCCGAGCTCATCCGACAAGAATTTCAAAGCGACGAAACGGTCCAGGCGTGAATCCTCAGCTTTGTAGACCACTCCCATTCCACCACCCCCGAGTTTCTCGACGATGCGGTAATGGGAGATCATCCGGCCCATCGCGAGGTCGATCGTTCCTTGCCGGTCCGCGAAGGCACGTGCAGCTACTTCCATTGCCGGACGCGCTAAGAAATTTTCTGCTCGAGAGTCTAACGCCAGTAGAGACCGGACTTCGCGCTCCAGTGCCTGGTCACCGGCGCACGCCTGGCGCACAAACGCGTCGCGCTCTTCGGGCGCGCGTTCGCGGACCGACTGCAAAACGTCGTCAACTTGTTTCCATCGTTCCGGGTGCATCGGTAGTTCCGCCAGTCAGTTCCCGGTATAGCCAAGTCCGGGCCGTCCTCCAGTCCCGCTTCACCGTGACCGTCGATACCTTGAGGACCTCAGCGATCTCTTCCACACTGAGTCCGCCAAAGAAGCGCATTTCAACCACTTGCACTTTACGTGGATCGATCCGCGCTAACGCGTTCATCGCATCATCCAGCGACACTAGATCCGTGTCCTCGTCCGCGGCCAGCAGGGCCGCCTGCTCCAGCGAGACGTGCTGCACGTCGCCACCGCGTTTCAGGTTATGGCGCCGGGCATGGTCCACCAGAATTCGCCGCATCAACTGGGAAGAAACGGCGAAGAAATGGGCGCGGTTCTGCCATTGCATGCGCTTATAATCCACCAGTCGCGTGTAGGCTTCATTTACCAGGGCCGTGGTTTGGAGGCTGTGTCCGGGGCGTTCACCTTTCATATGGCGGCGAGCCAGACGGCGAAGCTCGTCATAAACGATGGGCGTCAGTTTCTCCAGAGCGTTCTGGTCGCCGTTTCCCCAGGCACGGAGGAGCGTACTGACTTGACCCACTGACGGTGGACCGGATTGTCCCACTCTCTCCATTGTCTATGGGCAGAATTATACCGCTACGCCGGGGCTGAAAAACTACGCTAGCTTTGGCATGATCCGCTGGTGTCGCGTTTTGCGCCTATTTAATTGGAGGCAACGTTAGTCGCCATGATGCGCCATGATGCTGACTCTTGCCCCGCCAGTGGGGCATTGGGTCAAGACGAGCCGATGATCGCGAAGATTTCTTTCGCGTTCCGGCCAGTTTGGATCCGACCTTTCCGCGGGCCATTTATAGGTTCACGACAACGAGGGATAGCTGCGGGGATCGACGAGGCGAGCGCGAATCGAAGGGTGACGAACGCCGCGCACCGTTCGCTATGCGCACGGCGCCGGCGTATTGTCCGCTTCATCAAATCAGCGAGCAGGCGCGTTTCCCGCCACTTGCGACTAGGGGGCGACTTCGCCGGACCAATTCAGAATCACATTGAGTTGGTTTGGGACCGAGCCTGGATCGCGCCGAATCGTCAGGAACCTCTTGCCGTCGGGGGACACATCGAAGGTCCGGAAAGGCGGATCGGCTAGAAGCAGATTCGACTGATCGAAGAGCTTATGGGGAACCCCGACCGATCCGTCCGGCCGGATCGGCACGGCCATGAGGGCCGCTTCAGAAACGTAGAACAGTTCCTTCCCATCCGGTGACCAGTGGGGAGAAGCCCCGCCACCGCTGGAGACTATGATGCGATTGGCCCCGCTAGGGTAGGACTGCACGTAGACCTCGTTTCGTCCCGATTCGTCGGAGATATAAGCAACCCGGCGCGGCGCTCCAGCAGGTCCGGGTGAGAACATACCTGAGTCCTCTGTGAAAGGGGTAACGCGTAATGCCGACCTCTTTCCATCCGGCGATCGGATCCACAGTTCTGTTCCCGTTCGTGGATTGAGCTCTGAATAAAGCAGAGTTCCATCCGCCAAGATTGACTGCGGGAACTGGTCGTAGGGCTGCTTGAAAAGCGATTCCTCCGGGCGCGATCCGTCGGCGGGCTGTGAGTAGATATCCCAATCTCCGCCGCGATCCGATCCGTAGAAAATGGTGGCGCCGTCCCGGCTCCAGAGAGGTTGCGAATGGAGGGCATTTGGCGGCGTGAGGCGATTGCGGGTTCCACGCTGCAAGTCCTCAATCCAAAGATCAACGCCCAGCCGCACCACTGCCTTCGTTCCATCCGGCGACAGGGCCAGATCTCGATATAGATCCTGGTCCTTGACGGCCGGCTCAACCTTTCCCTCCCTGTCGACCCAGACCAGCGACCTCTTGCCGGGGTTTCCCGGTGCGTAGACCGCGGTGCCGTTGCGGGAAACGGCCAACCAGGGCCGCGATTCGGATTCGACGCCGTAGTAGACATTGGATAGAACGGCTATGCCCGCGTTGATGGGGGTGGGGTGCGCTGCATCGAAGGGGGCCGCGCGAATGCCGCCCGAGTAATCGCCAAGCAAGAGGAGGCCCCGCGAGCCAGCCAGAGGCTGGAAGATTCCGTTCAAACGTCCTGTTTGACGCACCACCTGTTGCCAAGCGGCCCTCTCTCCTTGCGCGGAATCGAGCGGCAGCACCACGCCGCTCTTGGACTGTCCGGAGATGCTGAAATAGACGCTTCGCCCACCCGGAAGGGCTTGCGGAAAGAGATGCGCGTCCCCCTTGGCCGCGCCATCGGGCTTGGTGAGAGATTCGGGCGTTCCGCCGCTGGCGGGGATTCGCAAAATTCCCGAGTTGAACGCGCCGGCGTAGATGATTGTGTTGTCCTCGCTCCACGTGCCGCCGAAGGGGTAACTTGCTTCCGCGAGGTGAATCGGCGCGCCGCCGGCGACCTCGACCTTTTGAAGCTGACCCTGCGCGAAAAACGCGACCCATTTCCCGTTGGGCGAAAAGAAGGGCTCCTGCGCGCCCATGGAAGCCACCACTGGACGAGCCTCAAACGAGTCCAGATTGCGCAGATAGAGCAACGGTTCGTCGGTTCCTTGCTTGGCCGCGTAAGCGACGGTCCGGCCATCGGGGGAAATCGCGGGAGCGGAGGTGATCTCCTGGCCAGGTGGCAGCGGGATGGTAAGGCGAACAGAGGGATTCGATGGAGCCTCAACTCGCCTCCATATCGCGAATGCCAGCGCCGCGGCCAGGGCGAGCAGAGCGAGCGCCCAAACGAGTTGGATCTTTGCGATTCTCTGAGTTGCGGGCGGCGCGGGTGTAAGCTCTTCCGACAGGATCTTGCGAGCGTCGCTGATCGAGGCCAGCCTCAGCTTGCGATCTTTTTCCAAAGACCAGCGCAGCAGCTTGTGCACCCGCACCGGTGCGGTGGAAACATCCGGTTCCTTGTTCAACACGCTGCCCAGAATCTCCAAAGTGGATTCGCCTTGGAACAGGCGCTTGCCCGTCAGAAGTTCATAGACGATCACTCCAAAGGACCAGATGTCGGAGCGCCTGTCCGCCGTTTCTCCCCTGGCTTGCTCGGGCGACATATAGGCCGAAGTCCCGAGGATGGTTCCAGCTTGGGTGCTAAGGATGGTCGCAGTCGGCGAGTTTTCGGGTTCGCCGTCGCTGGTCGGCGGAGATTCCATAGCCTTCGCCAGCCCGAAGTCAAGGATTTTGAGGACGCCCTCCCGCGTGATCTTGATGTTTGCCGGTTTTAGGTCACGATGCACGATGCTCTTTTCATGAGCGGCCTCGATGCCGTCGATCAACTGGTGGATAACCGGAAGTGCGTCGGCGAGCCTCATGGGACCGCGTAGGTCCTGCCCCTCGACGTACTCCATGACCAGATAGTCGGGCCCGACGTCGTAGAGATGGCAGATGTTGGTGTGATTCAACGCGGCAATCGCGCGGGCCTCGCGAGTGAAACGATCGTTGAAGCGCGCGCCGGACACCTTGATTGCCACATCGCGGTTCAGCCGGGAATCGCGCGCGCGATAGACCACTCCCATTCCGCCGCCGCCGAGCTTTTCGACGATGCGGTAATGGGAGATGACCCGGCCGATCGGGAGGTCGATCGTTTCTTGCCGGTCCGCGAAGGCACGTGCAGCCACTTCCATTGCCGGACGCGCCAAGAAATTTTCTGCTCGCGAGTCTAAGGCCAGCAAAGATCGGACCTCGCGCTCCAGTGCCTGGTCATCGGCGCAGGCCTGATGCAGAAACGCTTCGCGCTCTTCGGGCGCGCGTTCCCGGACCGATTGCAACACGTGGTCAACTTGTTTCCATCGCTCCGGGTGCATCGGTAGTTCCGCCAGTCAGTTCCCGGTACGGGCAAGTGTGGGCCGTCGCCTGTGCCACTCTCTCCATTGTCTATGGGCCAAATTATACCGCTACGCCGGGGCTGAAAAACTACGCTAGCTTTGGCATGATCCGCTGGTGTCGCGTTTTGCGCCTATTTAATTGGAGGCAGTCAAAGTTGAAAAAAGGAGATTCAAATATGAAAAAGCTAGCATTTGTCGCTTCGTATGTGGCGCCTGCCATCGTGGTACTTTCGTCCGTCGCATGGGCTCAAACCCCGGCCGAATACTACCAAAGCAAGCTGGTTCAGACGGTTCAAACTGCGACCCAGCAGTACCTCGACGTCAATAACGCCACCGCGGCCGGATACGGCCCTTTCCTCGGCTGCGTTAGCGGCACGGATCACGGCGCTATGGGTATCCATTACGTCAATCCCAACCTGCTCAACGGAACCCTCGATCCGACCAAGCCCCAGGCCCTGATTTACGAGCCGTCGAACGGCCAATTGAATCTGGTGGGCGTCGAATTCATCGTGGACGCAGCCACCTGGTTCAAGACCAACTCCAGTTCGCCCGTGCTGGATGGTCAGACTCTTATATACGTAGATAGCCCCAACCGTTACAACATCCCGCCGTTCTTTGAGCTTCACGTGTGGGCTTGGCGCACCAATCCGAAAGGTCCGTATTTTGACTGGAACGATAACGTGAGTTGCGCGGGCCAATAAGTTGCGCCCAGACGCTTGCCCATGCTTTTGCAAGGCGGAACGCGAAACGATGTTCTTTCTTCAGGAAGTTAATTCAATAACTTTGCGCTTCTGTTGATGGCAGATCCTGTGGCCGAGTCGTCGTGCGCGTTGTCGCTCTCACGATGATTGCCACAGGTTCTGCCATTGCTGACGTTACCTCGAACCTCCTTCCAGTTCTCGACTGCACACTTTTCCGAGAGCAAAACCACCGTAGCTTTTGCATGATCCGCGCGTGTCGAGTTTTGCGCCTACCTAATTGGAGGCAGATATGAAACCGAAAAGGCTAAAAGGTATGTTTATCGCCGTGATGCTGACGCTGATCACCAGCGTCGTTTATGGTCAAGACAACGGGACGGTCGCGAAGATTCCCTTCGCGTTCCGAGCATCGGGATCGGACCTTCCCGCAGGCCAGTACAGGGTGCTCCAGTCGGGAAACTCGGTGAACTTGAAATTGCAGAACGAAGACACCGGCAAGAGTGTGCTCATCCAAGCTAAGGCCCCCATCACAGAGTCCAAGGATGCCCGGCCCCGGCTAATTTTCCAATGTGGCGGCGAGGAAGGTTGCGCGCTGGCGAAACTCTGGTCGGGCTCAGGCGCCGGCCTGGAATTTCGCACCCCGCCGCTAACGCCGTCGCAGAGGGAACGCCGCGAAACCATCTATCTGGACCGATTTGAGGAGAAGTGAGCTCAGCGAAGAGAAAGGCGGCGGGAACCGGCGGGATCCCGCCCGCGCCGGGCGGCGCGACGATCTCATAGCATACGAGTCTGTCGCCCGGAGCGCATTTCGCCGAACTGCTGTTATCGCCGCGCGGTTGGGAGGACGGAAAAGCGCCATGGCCTTCGGATTCAGTAATGGAGAACGTTTTGACCGGCTTCTGTATGTTCTTGAACGTGATTTCGCCGAGGGACTTGAATGACAGCGACAGTTTATTCCGGATCTGGTCGTGCACACTTCCGGAAATACAAATTCCGCCGGGCTCCGCCGCCGTCTGCAACCGCGCCGCCACGTTCACACCGTCTCCCAGAAGGTCCTGGTCATGGATCATGACCTCACCCAGGTTGATCCCGATTCGGAATCTCACCTGACGGAAGACCGGCAGCTGATCGTTGCGCGTGCGCAGCGCAGCCTGGATGTCGGTCGCGCAGCGCACGCTTCCACCGCCTGCCGAACTCGGCCAGGATGGCATCCCCGGCCGTATTGAAAATGCGTCCGCGGTGCATCGCCACCAGGGACTCGAATATCTGCTTATAACTCCGAAAGGTCCTGAGGGTGCCACCCCCTTACTCATCGAAAAGCAGCACTGGGGTTTCTGCCTATAAACGCAGCAGAGACCAACGGCAGCACCCCCGCATGAAAGTCCCGAAGATCCGCGTCTCTATCGATCAGCGCTCCAGGATGTCAATCCTGCGTGCTTCTGGCGCAATAGCCCGCTTCAGGCCCCGCATCGCGTCTCGTGCACCGCCCCGATGTATACTGTCGATACCGGAGCTTCAGCGCGGGACCTCGGGGGTTCAACGCCTTTCGAAAACGTGTCTCCGGCGCATTAGCCTATGTGGATTGTCCGGCTGGCTCTTGGCCGCCCTTATACCTTTGTCGTTATGGCGGTCCTGATCGCCATCCTCGGTGGCGCCGCCATCGTCACTATGCCGGTCGACATTTTCCCTTATATCGACATCCCCATCGTTAGCGTGCTCTGGTTTTATCCCGGCCTCGGCCCGGAGGAGATGGAAAAGCGCGTCTCCACCAATTTCGAGCGCAACCTCACCTCCAACGTCAACGACATCGAGCACATCGAATCGCAGTCCTATAACGGCTACGCCGTCCAGCGCGTGTACTTTCACCCCAACGTCAAAATCGACATGGCCGTGGCGCAGGTCACCGCAAGCATGGAAACCGCGCTGCGCGGCATGCCCACCGGCATGTTCCCCGCCAACGTGCTCAAGTACGACGCGTCCAGCGTGCCCATCCTCCAACTCGGCCTTTCCAGCAAAACGCTGCGCGAGCAGGAAATCTTCGACATCGGCAACAACTTCATCCGCACCCCGCTCGCCACCGTGCAGGGCGCTTCCGTTTCGTACCCCTTCGGCGGCAAGCAGCGCAGCGTGATGGTGGACTTGAACCTCGACGAGCTCTACGCTAAGCAGCTTTCGCCCAGCGATGTTTCAAACGCGCTTAATCTCCAGAACCTGGTGCTTCCCACCGGCACCGCCAAGATCGCGAAAACCGAATATCAGGTCCGCGTGAACAGCAGCCCCGTCCGCCTGGATGATCTGAACAATTTGCCCATCAAAACCGTCAACGGCGCCACCGTCTACATCAAGGACGTCGCGCAGGTGCACGACGGTTATTCGGTGCAGACCAACATCGTACGCACCAATGGAGCGCGCGGCGTCCTGATGACCGTCACGCGCAACGGAAAAGCCTCCACGCTCTCCATCGTCAACGCCGTGAAGGCCGCGCTGCCGCGCATTTTGGCCAACGTGACTCCTGAGCTCAAAGTCACTGCGTTGGCCGATCAATCTGTCTTCGTACGCGCCTCCATCAACGGCGTAATCCGTGAAGCCTTGATCGCCGCCGGCCTTACCGGCCTGATGATTCTGCTGTTCCTCGGAAGCTGGCGCAGCACGCTCATCGTCTGCATTTCGATTCCGCTTTCGATCTTCACCTCACTCTGCATCCTGAACCTGCTCGGCGAAACCATCAACGTGATGACGCTCGGCGGCCTCGCGCTCGCCGTCGGCATTTTGGTCGACGACGCCACGGTCGAAATCGAGAACACGCATCGCAACATCGGCATGCGCAAGCCGTTGGTCCGTGCGGTGC
>JASIGB010000438.1:0-4943 GCA_030045355.1 Bryobacteraceae bacterium | reverse complement strand
GCACCGGTCATGGCGTCGAAGCCGGTCGCGAACACGATGCTATCGACGGTAAATTGGCGGTCTCGGGTTCGCGGTCCGGCTGCGGTGATCTCTTCGACAGGAGTCTCGCGCACGTCCACCAGCGTGACGTGGTCGCTATTGAAGGTTTCGAAATAACCCGTATCGATGCAAGGCCGCTTGGTTCCGATGGGATGGTTCCTGGGCGCGAGCTTCTCCGCTACTCCAGCATCGCGCACAATTGCGCGAATTTTGCCGCGCACGAATTCGGCGGCGGTATCGTTGGCTTCCAGTTTGAAGAACAGATCGTTAAACGCCGCCAGCGGTCCGAACCCGCCTTCCTGCCAGCCTTTTTCAAATTTCCGCTCGCGCTCCTCGGCGGAAACCTCCAAGGCCGAGGGCTTCGGTCCGCCGGCCTGCACCAGGAAACCGAACGGCGTGGTCATCGCCACGGCACGATATTTCGGCCCGTTTTCCTTCCAGTCTTCGAGGACCTCCGGCGGAATCGGCCCGTTCTTCGCCGGCAGGCTGAAATTCGGCGTCCGCTGGAAGACGTAGAGGTGCGCCGCCTGCCGTGCGATCTCGGGAATCGACTGGATGCCTGACGAACCGGTCCCGATCACGGCTACCGTCTGCCCCGTGAAATCGACTCCTTCGTGCGGCCAGCGCCCGGTGTGATACCACGGGCCCTGGAACCGGTCGAGCCCTTTGTACTCGGGGACCTTGGCCGCCGAAAGACATCCCGTGGCCATCACGCAGAATTGCGCCGTCACCACCTGGCCGCGGTCGGTCGCGATGGTCCAACGGCCTTGTTCCTCGTCGAAAGTCGCGGAAACCACTCGGGTGTCGAATTCAATATCGCGCCGCAAGTCAAAGCGGTCGGCGACATGATTCAGGTAGCGCAAAATCTCCGGCTGCGAGGCGTAGCGCTCAGTCCACTGCCACTCCCGGCGGAGATCCTCGGAGAACGAGTATGCGTATTCCAGGCTTTCGACGTCGCAGCGCGCGCCGGGGTATCGATTCCAATACCAGGTGCCGCCGACCCCGGCCGCGGCTTCGAACACTCGCGCCGAGAAACCCAACTGGCGAGCGCGATGCAGCATGTACAACCCCGCAAAGCCGGCCCCGACGATGACCACGTCTACAGCCGTCGGATTGTGCGAAGAATCGGGCATCAGGCCTCCGTGTGAGACCATTCTACGGCAAGCGCCCGCGGGCTTGTCTCTGGGTGGTCTTTACCGGGCGTGGCCCACAGGCTCGGCCGGCACCTTGGCCCGCCACGTGCTTTGCAGCCAGCGCTCGAAGGTTTGAACCTGCGGCAACTCCATTCGCACGGCTGAAATATCGACGTGATATGCCTTCCGATCAAACCACTGGAACATCTTGAAATGCGCCGGATCGATGCGCCTTTCAAACTCGTCTTGCGGGATCTGCACGTACTTCACCTGCCCCAGCATCCGGCCGAAAGCGTCGGCGATCAGCGCCATTGACAGCTCATCGCTCGCCATCTCGAACGTGCGGCCCATCCATTTGCCGGGATGCTTGAACGCCAGTGCCACGAATGCGCCGATATCGTCCACCGCCAGCATCTCGAGCCGCGTCTCCGGCTTGAGCGGCCATTCCAGACGCCCGTTTAGAATCTGATCCTTCCAGTTAAACCAGTTCTCCATGAAAAAAGGCGGACGCAGAATCGTGTGCTTGATCCCCTGGTGCTCGAATGTGCTCCTCGATTTTCTTCCTGCTCTCGAATGCGGCACGCCTGTGTGCTCATCGGCGCCCACCACCGAGCCGTACACGAAATGCCCCCACGATTGCGCGACTGCGGCATCCACCATGTGAATGCCCCGGTGGCACCGGTCACCAGAATGATCCTTGTGTTACTTGGCATGATGACTTGACCTCCGCCGATTGGACGCCGTCCGGTGATAATCTGAACGTAATCCCGCGTCTTTTCATTCCCCGAGGAATCCCCGTGCGTATCACTTTTGTTTGCGCCTTCGCTCTGTCGGTTTCCGCCGCCTGGGCCCAGTCCGGATTGATGTATTCCACGTACTTGCGCGAGGGCTTCACGCCCGCGGCCGTCGCCACTGACGCCGCTGGCAACCTTTATGTGACCGGTCCTGCGGTCCTGGGCCCGGAAAGCCCTCAAACCGCAGCGATGGTAATCAAGCTGAACCCCACGGCCACGCAGACGCTGTACGTTCGCACTCTCGGCGGCTCCGGATTTGACTCCGCGTCGGCCATCGCCGTTGACAGCGCCGGCGACGCCTACGTCGCGGGAACCGCTTCCTCGCCCGATTTCCCGATCACGCCTGGGTCGCAAACCGGCACTCTACCCGTGGGCGGCGGAATGCGTACTTTCCTCGCGAAGTTCGATCCGCAGGGCGAGCTCCTGTTTTCCGATGTACTCGGGGCCGTGAGCACCTACGGGCTCGCGGTGGCCCTTGCCGCCGACGGAGGAATTATCGTCAGCGGCCTTGCCACGGCCTCGGGACTTGCGGCCACTACCGGCGCCTACAGCGTTCCCGATACCAACGGCCGACCGTACCTGATGAAGGTCAGCACCGGCGGAACGAACATTGTCTTCAGCGCCACGGGAATCGGCGGCGACGCGCTGGCCGTCGATGCGGCGGGCAACATCTACATGGCCGGCGCCGCGCACTATTACTACCCAACCACTCCCGGCGCTTATCAAACTTTTCCCTCTCCGCTTCCTGCCCCGAGTGCTTTTTCGCCGACGGCGCGAATCAGTACGTCACAAAAGTAGATCCTGCCGCGACGACACTGCTGTACTCCACCGGTGTCTCGGGCAACGGTCAAACCGCGAATAAAGGACTCGCCGTCGATGCGTCGGGAAACGCCTACGTCACCGGCCTCGCCTTGGACGGCGCTTATCCTTGGACTGGCACTCAGCCCAATACACAGATCGTCGAGCCGTTCCTCACCAAACTCGACGCCGCGGGCGCGAACGCGATTTATTCCATCGCCGTCGGTGGCTCGGGCATCGCGCTCGGATCGCAGGGCGATCTATATGTGGGCGGCGCTTATAACTTGACCGGCATCGACTCCGGGATTGTCGGAATCATCACGCCGCCCGGAATCCCGGCGCCGCTGCCGCCCGGCATCGCGAGCCTGCCCATGCGCTGCCAGCAGAACAACCTCACCACCCTCAGCCAGGCTTACGTTTCGCACATCGACGCCGCGACCGGCAACGTTTTGGGCACCGTGCTCCTCGATGGATCGAACGCGAGCACGGCCGGGATCGCTTTCGCGGGCGGCTCCAGCGTCTGGCTCGCCGGTCCCACTTCGCAGCCCGACGTGCCTATCACGCCCGGCGCGCTGACCCCGATCCCAAACGCGTCCGCCCTGCATGCCGGCACGCAGCCCGGCGCGTTGCTGGCCCAAGCCGGCTTCGCCGCGAGCACCACGCCCGCGGCGCCCCAAGTCGCCTGCGTTACCGATAACGCGAACGAAGCGCGGCAGGGCGTGGTCGCGCCGGGCCAGTTGCTCTCGCTCTTTGGCTCTGGGCTCGGTCCAGCGACCGGAGTCGCCGCCACGAATTACACGACAACTTCGCTCGCCGGTGTCACGGTCACATTCAACGGCGAGCCCGCGCCACTGCTCTACGTTTCCTCCAGCCAGATCAACGTCGCCGTGCCCTTCGATGAACCGTACACCAATTCGCAGGGAAATCAGAATCTCGCCACCGTGCAGGTCACGGTGAACGGCACGCCCGCTGCGCCGCGCGCGCTGCCGGTGGTTCCGACTAACCCGAACCTCTTTGCCAATCTCACCGGCATCTCCACCTGCACCATCGGCGCAATCACGTACAACGGTTCCTACGCGGCCGTCGCGATCAACCAGGACGGCAACATCAATTCCTGCACCCATCGCGCAGCACCGGGCGAACTGGTTTCGTTCTTCATTAACGGCCTGGGCGTGGATGCGAGTTTGGGCATCACGCAGGCATGGACTCCCACGCTGATCCCGATCGAGGTGACGATCGGCCCCTGGTCGGTCGAAGTCACCGCCGTCGAGCAGATCAATCCATTCGTCTGGCAGATGAGCGCGCGGATTCCGGCCGACGTCGGATCGCCGCAAAACGGGCTGGCTCCGGTCACGATGGACCTGAATCTCGCCAACGGCGTGCTGCCTATCGGACCGCTGTCCATCGAGCCCGTCTCACCGCTTTCCATCCCTGCCGGCCAGCCCATCAGCCTGAACATTTGGGTCGGCCAGTAGTTCGCGGCGCGCCGGTCCAGTACATCTGGTAGCATTATCAGCGAAGAGGAGAATCCATCATGGCTGACAACACGGGTGAGGCTCAGGAACGCGGCATCGATCGCCGCTCGCTATTTGAAGCCCTCTCGAAAGTTTCTCTCGGCCTCGCCGCCACGGCTGCGATCGCCGAGCAGGTGAAAGCCGCGCCGGCCGAAGAGACCAAGAGCGAAGAGCTGGAGGAGTTCAAATACGATATCGAGAGCGAAAAAGGCTGGGTGGGACCCGGCGGCTCGGCCAAGGAAGCTACCGTCAAGCAACTGCCGGTCTCGCAATCCATCGCCGGCGTTTCCATGCGGCTGGAGCCCGGCGCGATCCGCGAGCTGCATTGGCACGCGCTCGCGGCCGAATGGGCCTACGTTCTCGAAGGCCGCTGCCGCACCACGGTCATCGCGCCCAACGGCCAGACCGAAGTGGACGATTTCGAGGTCGGCGACACCTGGTATTTCCCGCGCGGCCACGGCCACGCCATCCAGAACACCGGCCCCGGCCCGTGCCATTTCCTGCTCGGATTCGACAATGGCCACTTCTCCGAGTTCGGCACCTTCAGCATCACCGATTGGATCAACACCACACCGCGCCACGTGTTGGCGCGCAATCTGAACCTTCCCGAATCCGCCTTCGGCCAGATGCCGCACAAGGAACTCTACATTGGCCCGGGCAAAGTG
>JASIGB010000437.1:0-8972 GCA_030045355.1 Bryobacteraceae bacterium | reverse complement strand
GTGTACGTCGATGACGCCCTCGATGGCGCGCACGGCCTCGGTGACTTCCCCTAATTCCATGCCGCGGGGCAAGCCTTCCAGCAGCACGTTGAGCGATTCCTGAATGATGTCCCAGGCCGTCCAGACGATCAGGATTCCAATCAGGACCGATAGCAACGGATCGATAAAAGTAAGGCCGGTGAAGTGAATGGCGATCGCGCCCACGATGATCCCGAGCGAGCTGACGGCATCGCCCAGCATGTGGACGAAGGCCGCGCGAATGTTCAGATCGCGGTCCTTGTCGCGGTGCAGCCCCCACATGATCCCGCCGTTGAGCGCGAGCGCCGCCGTCGCCACCCAGAACATGGTCTGCACTTCGATCTGCCGCGGGCTCCGGAATCGCTCCCAAGCCTCATAAAAGATGAAGGCGGAAATCGCCACCAGCGTAAGCGCGTTGGCGAACGCCGTCAGAACGCCGGCGCGATGATAGCCGAAGGTCTTGACGTCGTCTGCGGGTTTGGATTGCATGTACACGCCGATAGCGGCCAGCACCAGGGCCAGTGCGTCGGTAAAGTTGTGGCCGGCGTCGGAAACCAGCGCCAAGCTGCCCGAGCGGAAGCCCGCCGCGGCTTCCACCACGACGAACACCAGCGTGGCGAGAAACGACCATTTCAGGACGCCCGCGCTTCCGTGCTGATGGCTATGGCTATGCAATCTACTATTATTTTCTCAGAATCGCGTAACTTCGGTGAAATTGAATCCGCGCACCTTCATCGCCGGAACCACCATGTCGAAAGTCTCCTCGCCCGAAGCGCGAGCCGCGGGCGAGAGCGCTTCCACGTTGTTCAGCAGCTCAATGATGCCCTGGTTGAATCGAAAGTTGCGCAAGCCGCGCGATATGCGCCCCTTCTCGATCAGGAACGTTCCGTCGCGCGTCATGCCGGTCATGATCTTCTCGTAGGGATCCACTTCGCGGATGTACCACAGCCGAGTAACCAGAATGCCGTAATCGGTGGAGGCGATCATCTGATCCATACCCGCGGAACCGCCGGCGATCACGATGTTGAGCGGCGCTTCGCCGACTTCGTTGGGCAAGGGGAAACCGTGACCGGTGGGCTCGACTCCAGCGCGGTGCGCGCTCGCGCGCGAAAAGGCGAGATCGCGCGGGGTGCCCGCTTCCACCAGCGTCAGCTTGCGGCGCGGAACGCCTTCGCCATCGAACGGAACGCCCGCCTGCAGCGGATGGGCGGCATCGTCCCAAATCTGAATATTGTCGCCGAAAAGCTTCTTGCCGACGCGATCAGTGAGGAAGCTGCGGCTGTCCGCTACGGCAGTGGCGCTGAAATCGCCGAACATCTGGCCCACCAGATCGAGCACGGCAGCAGGCTCCAAAATGACCGTGTAGCGGCCAGGCGGGATTTCTCGCGGATCGCGCGAGAGCCTGGCCTTTTCGGCGGCGCTGCGCGCGAGCGCCAAAGGATCAATAGATTCGCGCGAGACGGCCGAAGCCTTGGCCCAGCCCGAGCTGTCTCCCGCCATAGCGGTGATCGAAAATTGCGCCATGGTTTCCGCATGCCAGGCCGCGACGCCGCGTGAATTGAAAATCGCTTCCACGCTTTGTCCGGTGGAGTAAATGCCGGCCGCGATCTGTCCCGCACTTTCCACGATACGAGTGGCCTCGGCCACGGCGCGCGCGCGGTGCTCGGGAGTGGCCGAAGCCGTGGATGTATCGAAGCGTTGGATTTCAGAGATCGCCGTAGGCTCGTTGAGCGGCAGCAGATCCGGATTCGGCGCGGCCGAGCGCGCGAGCGTCAAGGCTTCGGAAACGGCGGCGCGAATCGAATCGGCATCGAAGCGGTTGGTAGTGGCGCGCGCGGTCCGATGATCCAGCGCCACGCGAATCGAAATCCAGCGATCCTGTTCGGCGACGTTCTGGTGAATCGTGTTATTGGCAAAGCGCGTCAGAGCGCCCAGGTGCGCGCCGAAAAGAGCCTCCACGTCTCTGACGCCGAGGGATTGCGCCGCCTGTTGTACGTGTCCGAACAGCTCCTCGCAGTTGGCTTTGGGCAGCAAGGCCTCGCCAGGCTCAGCCGGCATAGGCGGCTCCCACTTTGATGTTGTGAAACCGCGCGGGACTGGCGCCGTGGCCGGTGCCGATCACCTGCTCAGGCTGTCCCTTACCGCAGTTCGGCACACCCCACAAAACCCAATGATCGCGATTGGCGACGGCGGCGCAGGAGTTCCAAAATTCGGTGGTGATGCCGCTGTAAGTGGGATTCTTGAGCATGCGAACGCGCTTGCCGTCCTTGATTTCCCAGCCAATCTCGCAGCCGAACTGGAAATTGTAGCGTTTGTCGTCGATGGACCAACTGCGGTTGGTCTCCATATAAATCGCGTGGCGCACGCCGCCGAAGACCTCTTCCAGCGTTTGTTCGCCGGGCAGCAGACTCACGTTGGTCATGCGGATCAGCGGCAGACGCGCCCAGCCCATGGCTCGCATGGTGCCGTTGGAGCGCTCGGCGCCGATGGCCGCGGCGGTTTCGCGCGAAGTCATGTAGCCGACGAATTGGCCGTGGCGAATGATGTCGGCCGATTGCGCGGGCACGCCTTCATCGTCGAACGCGAAGGTGCCCATGCCGGGCCCGTGCTCCAAGCGGGCGTCGCAAACCGCGTTCACCAGCTCCGAGCCGTAGCGCAGATGATTCAGCTTGTCTAGCGTGAGAAAGCTCATGCCCGCGTAGTTGGCTTCCGAGCCGAGCACGCGGTCGAGCTCGATGGGATGGCCGATGGATTCGTGCACCTGAAGCCCGAGCTGGCTGCCGTCGAGTATCAAATCGAAGCGGCCTTCGGGGCACTGATCGGCCGAGTGCAATGCCACGGCCTCCTCGGCCACGCGCGGGGCGTGCGCGAGCAGATCCAACTCCTCAATCAGCTCGTAGCCTTTGAGCTGGTGCTGGCCGCCGAACGAATTCGGATAGGAACGCTTCTGGATTTGGTCGCCCCGGAAGCTGTAGGCTTCCAGTCCCGCGCCGCTGGTGGTGCGGGTCTGATCGATCACGCTGCCGAGCGAAGAGGCAAAAATCTGACGGCTGCGATGGAAGATCATCGAGGTTTGGGCGAGCGTGACGCCCGGAGTGCGGCGCAGTTCCGCGTCGACCGCACCGAGCAGCGCGAGCTGCTCTTCCACGCTCACCGCGAATGGATCCAGCCGGCACGGTGACACCCACGTGACTTCGTATTTCGTTTCAGGCGCGAGCGTGACGTCGCGTTTTTTCGCCAAAGCGCTGGAGCGAGCGATCGAGACGGCGAGCGCGGCGGCGGATGCAATGCCTGCGCTCGTGAGATCGTCCGTGGCGGCGAAGCCCCAGCAGCCATCGGCGAGCACGCGGATTCCCAGGCCCATCGATGCGCCCGACGAAACCTGCCCGGGTTTGCCGTTCTTGGTGGCGAGTTCGCGATCGCGGCTTTCGATGAGGCGAACGTCGGCGTAAGTGACGCCGGGCTGCAAGGCCGAATCGAGCGCATCCAGCGCTAGCTGCTTCATGCAACCAGGATAACTGCTGGCGGCGATTCGCCATTGGCTATTGGCGTGCCCTACACAATTGAATTTCGGCTTGGGGCGCCTATCGCGCCGGCTGTGCGTAGTACCCCGTCCGCGTCAGCGCCTTCAGGCCGGATTTGTCGAGCTTGACCTCCAGCGCATGATATTCATCAGGACCGTCTCCCGGCAGCGTATCGAACGTGAGCACGTAATAATTGTTCGCTTCCGCCACGCAGGCGGCGATCTCGCCCTCCACGTCATTACTCGAATTGAGCACGCGCCCACCCGTCTGCACCGCAATCGCTCCCAGCGACACGTTTCCGATCTGCACTTGGCTGGGCTTCTTGATGCCTTTCACGAACTGCTCGTAATAGAATGTTCGAAATCCGCCCGCGTCAGCCGTGCCCAGCGGATCCACCTGGTAGAGCGTAATTTGTGCGCCGCGCAAGGCGTCCGAAATCGCGACAATTTGGTGGAAAATCTCCTGCTGCTGCTTACCCGAGAGGATTTCATTGGGGCCGGTCAAAAACGCCCAGCCCGGGCTGACCCAGATCACCAGTTTCCGTCCCGGCCGCGGCAGTTCATAAGCGGCAAGCTGCTGGAGCGCGTTCAAGGATATCCCGACGCGGTCAGCGGCGCCGTAAAAGCCCTGATCCCGCTTGCTGGAGCGCAACCCGGCCGGGTGCCGGCCCATCTCCTCCACCAGCGCCCTGCCATCCTGGCCGCTCACGTTGCCGAACTTCAGCCCCGAGTCGCTCAGAAACGCCAGCGTCACTGGACGCGGAAGTTCACCGCCGGCCGATTCCAGGAATTTTTGCATCTGCGCCCGCTCGAAGGACACGCGTTCGAAGGCCGTGTTCACCTCGTCGCTGAGCAGGACCACCTCCACCGGCGCATCCGCCGCTTCCTTGCCGCTCAGCGCCTGAAACGCCACGATGTTCTGCGGCTGCTTGTTGTCCAGGAGCTTAAAATCGTTCTGCGCCAAGCCCGAAACCGGCTTTCCGGAGTGATCCGTCACCACCACATCCAGCGTCATCTGGCGCTCGGAAGCGGGAGGTTGTTGTGCCCACGCGGAAAAAATGGAGACGCAGAATATTGGTACTAGACGCACAAACCGGGTGCTCATGCCGTTTACCTCGCTTCCCCGTTAGACACGCCGAAATGAAATCGCGTTTCCATGAAGGCCCGATTTCGATGCACTTCCGCCACACGGCCGGTTCTGCGCGACCACGCCACGACCGCAGTCGGGCGATAATAGGCCTCGATGCCAAGGGTTGGTCCGCGGGAGCCGAGGGTGGTGATCGTTTGCGGTTTACCGGGCTCGGGCAAGACCACGCATGCCGAGCTTGTGGAGCGAAGCCTGCATGCTGTCCGGCTCTGCCCCGACGAATGGATGAGCGTCCTGGAGATCGACCTTTGGGACGAAAAAGTCCGGGAGCGAATTGAACGGCTCCAATGGAAACTAGCCCGGGAAGTCCTGAGGCTCGGTCAGAACGTGGTCATCGAATGGGGAACCTGGGCCAGATCGGAGCGGGATGCATTAAGAACCGGCGCGCGGGAACTGGGCGCCCGGGTGGAGCTTCATTTCCTGGATGTTCCCGTCGAGGTGCTGCACAAGAGAATTCGCCAGCGCGACGCCGAATCGCCGCCGATTACGCTGCAGGATCTTGCGAAGTGGGCGGAGATGTTTGAGCGGCCAACCGTGGAGGAATTAAACTTATTCGATCCGTCCCTTGTTTAGAGCCGGTTTTCCCGCACTGTTATGCGTTCGTAGCGCCGGTGCAGACTTTGGAACTGGCGCTGGTGCAAGCCGGCGCGATGCAGCGAATATTTCGCGAGCAGCCGCAAAATCGACAGGCCGTAAACGGAGCTCTGCACAAATGACGCCGACGAAGCTTCCGGAAAGTAACGCGCCGGCACCGGGACCTCGCGAATTCGCACGCCGCAATCCACAAACTGCGCGATGATTTCCTGGTCGAAGAGGAAATTATCGGAATTGGTTTCCAGATTCACCGCTTCCAGCGCCTCGCGCCGGTACGCCCGATAGCCGGTGTGATATTCGCTGAGCCGCAGCCCGAAGGCCCGGTTTTCGAGAAACGTCAGGAAACGGTTAGAGACGTACTTCCACCATGGCATGCCCTGGCGCATGGGGTTGCCCGCCATCAGGCGCGAACCCAGCACCACATCAGCGTCGTTATTCTCGATGGGCTCAACAATTTTCGGCAGCAGCTTGGGATCGTACTGGTAGTCCGGGTGCACCATCACGATGATGTCGGCGCCGGCTTTCAGGGCCTCGCGATAGCAGGTCTTCTGGTTGGCGCCGTAGCCGTAATTGCGGTTGTGAACGAACAGCTCCAGGCCTAGTTCGCGCGCGATCTTCACCGTGTCGTCGGAACTGCCGTCGTCCACCAGGATCACCTGGTCCACCAGAGCGGGCGGAAGGTCGGCGTAGGTGATGCGCAGGGTTTTGGCTGCGTTATACGCAGGCATCACCACCACAATTTTTTCATCGCGCGGCATGGGTCTTGGAGTGGGCTTTCCCCAGTGTAGGCCATTTCAAGCCCGGCGGCTTGAGCCAAATAGGACGACTGCCGGCGTAAACTGGATTTTCGTGCCATGACGCAATCCCCTCGCGCCTTCCTGTTCGATGCCTACGGAACACTGTTCGACGTGCATGCAGTGGTGCTGCGCGCCGGGACGGGAATTTCGGGCGATTTGTCCGCACTCTCGCGGCTGTGGCGGCAAAAACAACTCGAATTTACCTGGCTGCGCGCGTTGATGGAGCGCTACGAGGATTTCGCGCGCGTCACCGAAGCCGCACTGCGCGCGGCCTTGGCCGAGCTTCACATCGCCGCCGGCGAGGCCCAGGTGCGCCAACTGTTGGAGGCCTATTTCGCACCCGCCGTATTTCCGGATGCGAGGGCCGCGCTTGAAGCGCTGCGCCATTTTCCGCGCGCGATTCTTTCCAACGGCACGCCGGCGATGCTCGATGCGGCCGTGCGCGCGGCCGGCCTCGAATCGCATTTCTCGCACATCATTTCCGTCGACCAGGTCAAGACGTACAAGCCATCGCCCAAGGTCTACCAGCTTGGGGTGGACGCGCTGCGGTTGCCGGCCTCGGATATTCTGTTCGTCTCCTCCAACGCCTGGGACGCCGCGGGCGCCAAGGCTTTCGGCTATCGCGTGTGCTGGTGCAATCGAAGCGGCGGCGAAATGGACCGCTTCGGATTCGAGCCGGACTTCGTTGTGGCTTCGCTCGATCAAATCGCTTTACGTTGATTTCGGCCTGCGTAACGCGTGAGTAACCCCGCAGGAATGTGGTTTCGAAATACCGTGCCGACGGGATTGAAGTAACCGAGAACTCGCAATAGCATTGTCGAGGCGTCGAGAACGCGCCATCCGCTTCACACACACCTCCTACTGGGAAGGGGCATCTTGAGAGGACAATTCTGGAAACACCAGATCTATTCGATCGCTTTATGCTGCCTGTGCATAATTGCGGCAACTATTTCTTTGTACGGGCAAGCGGCGACAGCGTCTATCTCGGGACGTGTCACCGACGCTTCCGGAGCGGTGATTACGGACGCCCCGGTCACAATCAGGAACATGGGCACCGCGGCCATTCAATCCGTGAATACGGATATGCAAGGGCGATACAGCGTGCCCGATCTGCCCATCGGCACATACCAAGTCCAGGCCAGCAAGAGCGGATTCCAGACCTCCGTCCGTTCGAACATCGTGCTGGAAGTGGGAAGCTCGCCCGTCGTGGATTTTCAGTTGGCGGTGGGACAGTCTGCACAAACGGTGGAGGTATCGGCCGAGGTATCCCAGGTGGAAACCACCACCGCGGCCGTTTCCTCTCTCGTGAACCAGACCCAGATGCGCGAATTGCCTTTGAACGGGCGGGACTTCGAGCAGTTGATTCTGCTGGCGCCCGGAGTGTCCACCTATCCGGCGGGCGGATCGAGCGCGCTGACGTCAGTGGCGAACGCCTACTCGATTTCAGGCACGCGGCCCGAAGGTTACGCGAACATGCTGGATGGCGAAAACATGCTGAACTGGTGGCAGCGCAACGCCGGCGCCAACGTCACCGGCACGTCGCTGGGCATCGAGGGCATTGCGGAATTTCAGACTCTGACCGGGACCTATGGCGCCCAATATGGCGGGAACGGCGGAGCCATCAACGCGGTATCGAAGTCAGGCACGAACGCGTTCCACGGATCAGCTTACGAATTCTTTCGCAATAGCGATTTGGACGCCCGCAGCTTCTTTGACGGCCCATCGGTGCCGCCGTTCCGCAGAAACCAGTTTGGAGCGAGCCTGGGCGGCCCGATCAAAAAAGACAAAGTCTTCTTCTTTGTCAATTACGAAGGAATCCAGCAGGTTCTGGATACAACCTACGTGAACTTCGTACCCAGCCCCGCTCTGCATCAGGGCATCATCAGCGGCGTTCAGTATCCGGTAAATCCGGCCTCCGCGGCCATGATGGCGTTGTATCCCGCCGCGCAATCTCTGCTGAACTCCAACATCGGCGTGTACAACTATGTGGGCGCACAAACTTCGCCCGAGAATTTCTTTCTGGGCCGCGTCGATTGGAATATCAGCGACAAGGATTCGTTCTTCAGCCGCTATCAGATCGATTACGGAGACCGGACCACGTATGCCGGATTTGGTCTTTGGCCCACCTACGACGTGACGCACAACAACTTCCTGGCGGCGGGCGAGCGCCATATCTTTTCACCCAACTTAATCAACCAGTTCAATGTGTATTGGAGCCGTCCGCTCAGTAACGAGACTCAGCCGACCACGCACGACGCACTGCAGATCTTCTCTCCGGAGCGGCAAGATGCCGAGATCGCGCTGCCGGACGGACTGGCGGCGCTGGGCTCCGCCTACATCAATCCTTTCCAATACATGGAGAACAAGTACACGGAAAGGGATGACCTGAGCTGGATCAAGGGCTCCCACACCATCATGATGGGGATGAACTTCCGGCGGGACCAGCTCAATTTCTTCGCCGACACCTACGCGAACGGATTCTATCTTTTCACCAGCCTTCCGAGTTTTCTGGCCGGCGATCCCTTCGAGTTCACCGGAGCGCCGAACGGCGGAACAAACGCCCTGCGCGGCATGCGCACGATTTCGATGGATCCTTACATTCAGGACGACTGGAAAGTGAGCAGCAGGCTCACGGTCAACTTCGGGCTGCGGTACGACTGGGAATCCAATCCGGTGGAGGTGAATAACTTACTGCATAACGTCGTGGGGCCTCCCTTCGGGACAGGATTCGTGAATGTGCCGCACGCTTTTGCCACCAACCCCGCGAATAAGAACTTCGATCCGCGGGCCGGCCTCGCGTGGGACATCTTCGGCGATCACAAGACTTCGCTGCGTGCGGGCTTCGGTATTTTCCACGATGTCTATCAGACCTACACCTTCGGCTCGGCTTACA